>JBFIJS010000087.1:0-9986 GCA_041600595.1 Saprospiraceae bacterium
CCCTCTGCACCAAGTCAGGGCGCTTATGCAGTAAATTCAGATAACGCTGTTCCGGTGAAGAGATCTTGAACTCATCTAAACTGATCTGTTGCTTCGCTAACAGCTCTTCCGAAAGAATTCTGCAAAGCGATTCGAATTTTGGAAATTTCTCAAATACCTCTTTTTCCATGTCCAGACTCGAGATCGTAATTATAGATGCTTCAGTGGATGCAATGTAGTATTCGGAAGGTGCTTTGGTGAGTACACAATGGGGCGTAATCCCCTCCATTTCTGTGTAGAAAGCCGTTGTCTTTTCTTCGCCGTCGATGATATAATAGGTTCTTAAACATCCTTTTAAGACAAAATAACCGTCTTTTGAATATTCTCCTTCCCGCAACAAAATGGCGCCTTTTTTTACCGTCCGGAAAATATCCAGTGCGAGGATGGCATGCTTCTCTTCCTCAGAGAGCGGTAAGTACTTTGATAAAAAACTAAAAAGGATGTCTTGCATGTATCTTTTTTATGAATCCGGATGGAAACAACTTTCAAGGTAATTTCAGGAAGCGGAAAAAATACTGCTCTCCCCGGTGTGTAGGATGTTATTCAGGTAGACAAAAGTATTTGAAATTGCCCAATTGTGAAAGGAGCTGCACTTCGTGGCTTTCCGCCGGCTTCCTTGGTTTTCCTGTCCTTGCCGTCCATTTCCTGTTCCTATTCCCGATTTTTACATATCCAACCGCCATTTTCCCATGTATCTACATGGAAATTCACTGCATCTTTGTATCATCAAAATCAATTAAACCACTCGAATTATGGACAGAAAAAATTTCATCAAAAAATCCTTGCTTGGCGCCGCCGGCGTAGTGGCCGGAACGAAGGCCTCCAAAGCTGCCCCCGAAAAATCGACCTATGACAAACTAATGGCCCAGGTGGGCTTCAACCATTTACCTAATAAAGAAATTCGAACCATGAAAACCGTATTTCATCCCGCTAACACCCGTGGCCACGCCAACCACGGCTGGCTCGATTCGCACCATACTTTCAGCTTTGCGAACTACTACAACCCTGACCGCATGAACTTCGGCGTACTGCGGGTGCTCAACGACGACATCGTGGCTCCCAGCCGGGGCTTCGGCAAACACCCGCACGACAACATGGAGATTGTTTCCATCCCGCTCAGTGGCGACCTGGAGCACAAGGATAGCATGGGCAACACCACTGTCATCAAGCAGGGCGACGTGCAGGTGATGAGTGCCGGCACGGGCGTCTTCCACTCGGAGTACAACAAGAACTCGGACAAGGAAGTCCGCTTCCTGCAAATCTGGATGTTCCCGAAAAAGAAAGGCGTCACCCCCCGCTACGACCAAATCACCCTGAACGGTGAGATGCGCCCCAACCAGTTCAACCAAATCCTTTCGCCCGACCCCAACGACCAGGGCGTGTGGGTACACCAGGATGCCTGGTTCCACATGGGCGAATTTGCCGCTGGCAAATCGGCGAAGTACAATCTGAAGCGCAGCGGCAACGGCGTGTACGCCTTCGTCCTTGAAGGGGAAGTGACCATCGGCGACCAAAAGCTCGGCAAGCGGGACGGCTTCGGCATGTGGGACATGGACAGCTTCACGATGACTGCCAACTCAAATGCAAAGGTGCTGCTGATGGAGGTGCCGATGACGCTGGGGTAAGACCTCCCATGTTGAGAGGTGTTGAGCTGGTTTATCTCACGGCTCAACACCTCTCAACTATCTCAACCATCTCAACCCAAAAAAATGAAATACATCGTCTTGTTTGTCCTCCTCGCAGCCATCTCGGGGGCGGTACTCCCCGTGCAGGCCGGCCTCAACGCCAAAATGGGCCGGGCCGTCGGCGACCCCGTTTACGCTGCGCTCATTTCCTTCGTTATCGGTTCGGTCGGGTTGTTGTTGTACGCCCTACTGGCCAAAGTTGACCTTTCGCAAATCAGCCAGGCGGGCAGCGTCCACTGGTCCGTCTGGACAGCGGGACTGCTCGGTGCGTTTTACGTGGTGGCGGTCATCATCCTCGTGCCTAAAATCGGGGCGGCGCTCACTTTCGGGCTGGTCGTCACCGGGCAGATGGGACTGTCGCTTCTGCTCGACCACTACGGGCTGCTGGGCCTGCCCTTGCACACCATCAACTGGCAACGGGTGCTGGGGGTGCTGCTGATTATCGGTGGGGTGGTTTTGATTCGGAACTATTGACGTTTAGGTCAAACGTTGGCTATGAGGAAGCTCATTCTCCATATCTTCCTTTTCCTTTTGGCCTGCGGCCAAATGTTGGCGCAGGAAGGACAGTCACCGGCAAGGTTCCAAATCCTGCCGACGTTGTACTCCAGGTTAAAAATAAATATGGTGCAGAAAAATACTTGAACTCGCAGCAATTGAGGAGTGCTACAATATTCCAGTCCTGCAAAACCTTTCCCTGCTTTTCAGTGTCTTTTCAGTAATCATTGATTAATATTTAAAAATCCGGCCACGTCGCCTGACCCATTGCGGCAAGGCGGCGTCGGAAACGACCAACTTAAACCGAAATGAAAAGAAATTACGACACCCTGGTAGAGGCTATCAACGATTTGAAATCACGTGGTTATGTGGAAGATTTTAATCGAAAAGAAAATTGCCTCGAATGCAAATCCAACTCGCTGAACATTACCCCAAAAGAATTTGTGGTGGATGAAATGTACCGTTTTGAAGGTGAAAGTAATCCCGCAGATTCTTCCATTGTGTATGCCATTGTATCCGAAAAACATGGTTTGAAGGGAGTATTGGTGGACGCATTTGGAATCTATGCTGATCCGGCCACGTCAGAAATGATTGAAAAACTGCGCTACCGCCCCGGTCATTAATTTTCCAACAATCATCAACCAATGCAAATACACCTCGAACACAACGAAAAGAAAGGCGCATTCTTCATGGAAGAAAACGGTGAGCGCCTCGCCGTCATGGAGTTTACCATGGCTGGCGAAAACAAAATGATCATCGATCACACGGAAGTGGATGACCGTCTGCGGGGCCAGGGAGCCGGAAAAAAACTGCTCAGCCGATTGGTGGAATATGTGCGGGAAAGGGGAGTCAAGGTAATTCCGCTCTGCCCGTTTGCCAAGTCGGTTTTTCAAAAAGACGAAAGCATACGGGATGTGCTTTATCCTTAAATTTGACAAGCGGAAATAGTTGGCAGTTGACAGTTTGAGCGCAGCGAAATCCCGAATTCACTTCGGGGTGGCTGTTTGTAGTTTTGCAATAAATTCTAAACCAATGCTTTATGCTTTCTCAAGTGCCGATTATTTAACGTCATCTATTTGGCTCTTGTCTTTTATTTTTCAAAAACAAAAAAATGGGAAATAACAAAATGCTCGTTGCAGAGCGCCAACGAGACCTCGGACAATTCATCGTCGGGCGGTTGCTGCCTTTCCGGAAAAAACGGCAGGTCGGACCGTTTACCTTCATCGACCATATGGGGCCGGCGACCATCGGTCCGGGCCAGTTTTTCGACGTGGACCAGCACCCGCATATCGGGCTTTCCACGCTGACCTACCTGCTCGAAGGGCAGATTGAACACCGGGACAGTACCGGGGCGGTGCAGGTCGTTTCGCCCGGCGACGTGGGCTTTATGTCGGCAGGTCGGGCTGTTTCGCACACGGAGCGCACGCCTGCGCCACTGCGAGACGGAAAGGAGCACCACATACATGGTTACCAGGTCTGGGTGGCGTTGCCAAAAGATAAAGAGGAAATGGAGCCCCGATTTGATTTTGTGCCAAAAAGCGAGCTGCCCCGCTGGCAGGAAAACGGCCTGCAACTCACACTCGTAGCGGGGGAGGGCTTCGGTCGCACCTCGCCGTTGCCGGTGCATTCACCATTATTCATGGTCGATATTTTTGCGGAGCAAACAACCCACCTTGATATCCACGGGCAGTTGAAGGGTGAGATCGCAGTGGTAGTGACCAACGGTCAGGTAGAGGAAGGTGGCGAGACTGTCGCTGCCGGACAGATGCTCATCTCCAAAGCCGAGGACACCTGCTGTCTCGGCCTCGAAGCGGGCACCCGCCTGTTGCTGTTTGGCGGCGAGCCGTTGCCGGAGGAGCGGTTTATGTATTGGAATTTTGTGTCGTCGAGCCGGGAGCGCATCGAACAGGCCAAGGAAGACTGGCGTGGTAAAAAGTTTCCGAAGGTGCCGGGTGATACAACCTATATTCCTTTACCCTGACGGCCCTCTTCCGTTCTGTCAGGTTAAATGCATCGCCGGGGTGTCGGCAAACTCCTGGAATTTTTTGAAATACAATCCAACATGAACGCCGTCCATCAATGCGTGGTGTCCGCTTACGGATAGCGGCATTTTCGTTTGACCATTTTCTGAAAAATATTTACCCATTACAATTTTTGGGCAGGTGTCCGTGGAACCCACTTTTTTTGCGTGTTCAAAACTATTGAAAGAAACCCACGGAATAACAGAAGAGTGAATGATGTCGTCCCGCAGTGAACCCGGATTGATGGTGGCCGATTGCTGCGCCGCTTCGATGACTGGAGTTGCGTTTTTACTGAATTTTTTGAAATCGGGGAAATAATCCAAAATACAATAATTAAATGTCTCACCGTCCGCCCGTAAAATGGGACAACTGCCGTGAATGACATCGTGTTTAATTATTTCTCCATCCCGGATACGGAGGCGAAAATTTTCTATGGCATTAATGGTTTTTAAAACCATAAAAAAAGAAGCCAAAAAATAGGATATATTATTTGCTTTGGTAAAGGCTGTTAAACGGGTGACATCCACCTGGGCACAAATGTTGAAAAATGGGGAATTGAATTGGGAAAATTTTTCGAAAAGAATTTTTCGGTTCCAGTTGGGTAGGTCAATTTTCTGCATGTTGTATTTGTTTTTTGATTTTCGAAAAATTAAAAACCAAAAGTTTGTCTGTAAGTTTCGCCAGGAATAATTTAAAATCAGGCATTTGAAAAAAGCCTGATATAAGATGGATACAACCAAACCGTAATCGCTGCTGTTTTTAAGTTCTTTCCAAAACAAATATGTACCCAGCTCATGCGATACGAATATAAAGAACCCTCTTCCGGCGGCTATTTTAGCCTGACAACCCAAGCGTCACATTTTCAACAGACTTTTTCTCAGCAGGACCAACTGCTTTTTACCATTGCCTGGAACCGGGGGGCATCCCAAAAAATAACCATTGACGAAATAGAAATGGATTTTCCGCAAAACCAATTTTTAACGCTGATGGCCAACCAGACGTTTGCTTTTTCCAGGCCGCAGGAAATGGTCGTCTGGCAGTATAATCGGGAATTTTATTGTATCATCGATCACGATCAGGAGGTCTCCTGTGCGGGATTTCTTTTTTATGGTTCGCAGGGGGCCATGTTCATGCAGCCTGCAATTGAGGATATTCGTAAGTATGAATTATTGTTGGAAGTGTTCAAAGATGAGTTCGGTTCGCAGGACAACATCCAGGGGGAAATGCTCCGCATGTTGCTCAAACGGCTGATTATCAAGCTTACCCGCCTGGGTAAAGAGCAATACCTGGAGGAACCTCTTTCCGGAAATGAATACGATGCGGTGCGCCAGTTTAATTTATTGGTGGAAAATAATTTTAGAAAACTGCATCAGGTACAGGACTACGCCAACCTTCTGAATAAAGCCCCCAAAACGCTGAGCAACCTGTTTGCAAAATACAACCACCGCACTCCACTGCAGGTTATCCGGGAGCGGATAGCACTGGAAGGAAAACGCCTGATACTGTACACCGACCGGTCGGCCAGTGAAATAGCTTATGAATTGGGGTTTGAAGAGCCGGCGCATTTTAGTCGATTTTTTAAAAAAATGGTGGGAAAAAGCCCTTCTGAATTTAAAAAGGAACTGAAAAGCCAACAGCTAACCACTTGATAATATATGGTTGAAATAATTCAACCTGTGCCTGGTGTCTGGTTTTTACAATCAATGTTTCATTTAACATGCAAATCAAAATAGTTATTCTCGGTGGCGGATTGACGGGGCTGACCCTGGCTTACTATCTGCAAAAAGAAAATATTCCATTTTTATTATTGGAAGCAAGAGACAGGATCGGTGGCCGAATAAAAACCATTTATGGTGAAAATGAAAAATCAATCGAAATGGGGGCCACCTGGTTCGGTAAAAAGCACACATATTTAACGCAATTATTGGCGGAGTTAAATATTGGATATTTCCCGCAACACACATCCGGCATAAGTTTATTCGAAACATTTTCTTTTGCGCCGCCACAAAAATTTACTATTCCGGAGACGGAGGAAGAACAGTCGTACCGTATCAGCGGCGGCTCAGGGAGTCTGACCAATGCGTTGCTAAAAAGAATTAATTCCGAATTTATTCATTTAGATAAACCGGTAAATTTTATTTCTTTTCAAAATGGAAAAGTGGAAATAAAAACTAAAACCGGTGTGTCTTTTTTTTGTGAAAAAGTAATTTCCACCTTACCGCCAAGGCTATTGGCCACCACCATCCAGTTCGAGCCTGACCTGCCGGCCAGCATAAAAAATATTTGTCAGGAAACGCATACCTGGATGGGCGAATCCATTAAGTTTTCCCTGGAATACCCGACAGATTTCTGGCGAAAAAATGGTTACTCCGGTGCCGCCTTCAGTCAGGCAGGTATTTGTTCCGAAATGCACGATCATTGCAGTGAAGATGGGCGGTTCTTTGCGCTGAAAGGATTTTTGAACCCTGGTGCTGCCCGGCTGCCGCAAGCGGAAAGGAAAGATTTGTTACTCACCCAACTGACGAAATATTTTGGAGAAATTGTTCGGCAATATTCAGCCTGGCACGAAGCCATCTGGTCAGATGAGCAATATACTTTCACCCCTTACGACGGGTTTGTCCGGGCTCACCAAAACAACGGTCATGAATCATTTAAGGCGTATTACCAAAACGGAGCTTTGCGTATAGCAGGGTCAGAAACCGCTACTCATTTTCCGGGATATATGGACGGGGCTGTTTGTTCAGCGATGGAAGTTTTACAGGAATTAAAAAAATAACGACCTGCTGAGGCAGGCCAATTCGGGAATGGTCCGGGAAAAATTGGTAATTCAAAGGGAAACATCGGTATCTGCTGCGCCTTTTTTCCGGTACATCTTTGTGTTATCGAATCGAATAAATTTTTAAACCTTTAAATTTTTCAATCATGACACAATTTGCAGTTCCAACCAAAGGAGAAGTATCCGCCGGCAATCAGGCGATTTTTGACAACCTGGAAAAAGGTCTCGGCTTCGTGCCCAACCTCTACGCCACGTTTGCTTACAGCGACACTGCACTGGGCGACTACCTCGCTCTGCAAAACCGTAAAAGCAGCCTCAACGCCCGGGAAAGAGAAATCATCAACCTGGTTGTCAGTCAGGTGAACGAATGTGAGTATTGCCTGGCTGCCCATACCGCCCTGGGTAAGATGAATGGCTTCACCGACGAACAGATCCTGGAGATCAGAAGTGGAACGGCCAGTTTTAACCCAAAATTTGATGCCCTGGCTAAATTCGTGCAAGCGACAGCGGTCAACCGTGGTAAGCCGGCAGCCGGAGCTGTGGAAAGTCTGTTGTCTGCAGGTTACGACAAAGGCAATCTGGTGGATATCCTCGTCGTCATTGGGGACAAAATTATCTCGAATTATTTGCACGGCGTTAGCCAGGTTCCGGTCGATTTTCCGGCGGCGGTAGCGCTGGAGGCCGTTGCAGCCTGAGTCGTCGCACAGATTTCACCCGATTGAATGGGCTTGCACCCAAAGTCTTTTCCGTGAGCTTCTCTATCCCGATGGAGAGGTGCCGGGGTGGCTTTGGGTGCGCCATTTTTATCGGGTTCCAAATGCTGCAGGAGGACATTGTTTAGGGGGTCAATGCCCATCGGCGGCCTGCCGGATTTTTCCAATATCGATTTTCACCATTTGCCACAGTGCCTGCATGACCCGACTGGTTTTTTCGGGGTCTTTATCTTTCATTAACTGCTCCAGAATAGCTGGCACTATTTGCCAGGCCAGACCGTACTTATCTTTCAGCCAGCCGCAAGCCATTGGCTGCCCGCCCTCGCACAATTTTTCCCAGTAATGATCCAGTTCTGCCTGTGTATCGCAATGAACCATAAAAGAAACCGCTTCACTGAAGGTGGTTTGGGGGCCTCCATTGAGTGCCATGAATGACTGACCTTTGAGGTGAAAATGGACAACCATGGCCTTGCCCACAGGCTCCGGGCTGCCCTCGGGGTAATGAGAAATATGAGTGATCGCCGAGTTGTTAAATACGGAGACATAAAAACGGGCAGCTTCTTCGGCATTGCCATCGAAACAGAGGAAGGGGGTAATGGATTGAATGGTTGACATATGACTCGATTTTGATGAAAGTTCCGGCAGTTGGCACCTAATGGCTAATGGGGGTAGCTAAAAAAACCAGTGACTTTTGATGTTATGGAGCTGGCCACTGGTTTGGTGCCTTAGCAAGATAAATAAATCTTGTGGGACTCATTGCTCCGTAGTTAGATTAATATAGAAAATGAGGAGGAGATGCTGTACGGAAACCCATTCTTATGGCAAATTTTAACCTGCCCTTTAAAATATCTTTGGGTCGGGCAGTCTGAGGCCTCAAAGCGAAGAGCAATTTCCGGACTAACTGCATGAGTCGGGAAACGACTGGACAATAAAGTGTTTAGCTACTTGGCGCAATGGAGTTTTTTGTGATATTGCCGCATTTTTCAAATAACCTTTCTTATATTTCATTTATCAAAGTGCAGCGAAGAGTAACCAATTGCAACCTGAGGCTGATCAATATACAGTGATGTGTGATAATATTTTTGTTGCAGACTGAAACAAGCACCTGAAATATGGGTTATTTCGATAGAAGAAATTTCTAATATTTAGCCTAAACGATAATCGCCGCACATGTCTTTTTTAGAAAAAATTTACCTGTCTCACCAAACGCCGAAGACGCTTCCCGGTGTAGAGGAAGTCGAACGCTTCCTGGCCGAATTGCTGCAGTTCCTTTTTCCGGAACTAAACGATAAGCGGCTGAATTCCCGCCTGGCAGTGGAGGCTCATTTCAAGATGTTGCAGCTCAATTTTGAAAACCTGTTGTACAAAACGGAGGCCTGCGACAAACTGGGAGTGCGAAGTGTTTGTAAAAAATTTTTCAAAGAAATAGAAGCAGCTTACGAGCTGTGCCTGGAAGACAGCAAGGCCATTCTTTTGGGCGACCCGGCGGCGGTCGATTCCAGAGAGGTGATCCGTACTTACCCGGGGTTTTATGCCATCGCCGTTTATCGGATTGCGCATTTGCTGCTCACGCTGGAGGTTCCTTATCTGCCGCGGATTTTTTCGGAAATCGTACACTCCAAAACGGGGATCGACATTCACCCGGGGGCCCGCATTGGCCGGCGGTTTTGTATCGACCACGGCACAGGTGTAGTGATCGGGGAAACGACGGAAATCGGCAACGACGTGAAGATCTATCAGGGGGTAACGCTCGGTGCGCTCAGTGTAAATAAAGAAGATGCTCAGAAAAAGCGGCACCCAACCATTGAGGATGGGGTAGTTATTTATGCCGAGGCGACGATCCTGGGCGGCAATACCATCATCGGAAGAAACAGCGTCATCGGCGGAAACGTGTGGTTGACCCGCAGTGTGCCGCCGTTTTCCAAAATCTATTATTTCCCGAAAGGGGATATGCAACAGAAAGCCCCGACTCCGTAGCAGGACCTTTTTTTTATTCAAACATCCAGGTGCCTGCAACCTGTTTTATGGCTGTTTCGGGAACCAAAATATCCGGCATGAAAAAAAACAACATCGCAAAGCTCATCGGCAAGACTCCTCTCGTACGAATTAAACTTCCCGAGATACCCAAGCACGTAAAACTTTACGGAAAACTGGAAGGTAATAACCCCGGCGGCAGTGTAAAAGACCGCCCGGCCTACAACATGATCAAAGAAGCACTGGGCCGCGGGGAAATAAACAAAGAGACCAAACTCGTGGA
>JBFIJS010000088.1:0-9925 GCA_041600595.1 Saprospiraceae bacterium
CATTGCCGTTTTTATTTTCTTTTCCGGCATGTACAACTTTAATATCACTTTCAACCAACGCTGCCAGACCATAGGCATTGGCCTCCAGGTCATTTAGCAAAAAAACCTGATCGACCCGGCACTGTCCGGCTATTTCCCGAAGGTCAACGACCCAGTCCAGATTGGTCATTTTTGCCACTCCGTCACTGACCGGCCCTGCCACGGAAACACTGATTCGGTCGGGTTTGGGATCCAATCCGAAATCCTCAATAATAGCCACTATTGACTGCCAGTCTTTCGATTCGTACCGTTTTTCCCTGAGTATAAAAAAACGGTCGTGCCTGACCTCAAACAGGGCTATGTCGGTTTTTGTACCGCCAATGTCGGCCGCTAAAATGGTCAACCCGTTGGGTAATAAAACTTTATTTGGAAAGGCGATAGGAATGATGGAGGTGCTCATAATTTTAAGGTTTGGCGGTAAATGATTCTGATCTGCTTTGGATGCGAAAAGTCGCTGCTGGTCAGACAATTATATTTTCCTGACGGGAAACAAATAACCGACGGCTGCGGTGGATCAATTGGCGGAAACCTTCCGGTTCCGCTATATCGTCTTTCCCCTTTCGGCAAAGCGGCTAAAACTTTTCTCCCCTGACTTCCGTCACCGTTATACAAATTTCAAGGCATCGGCAGCTCATCACAATGATTTGTCTCAACGACAGCCGGTGAGACAAATCATTTTTCAGAATGGCTGAGTGTGGGTCCGATTCTGCATCGAGAGCCTGCAAATACATTTACCCAACAATTTACTACTGTGTAATTTAAATTTTCTTTGATTTTTCTTTCATGCAAGTGGGCCGGAGGATTCATCTCACTTTGAGGCATCAGACTGCCCGGCCCAAAGGGATTGTTAAGGGGGAAAACGTGGCAGAGCCACGTTTTCCCCCTTAACAATCCCTGTAGGCGCACGCTGGGGGTCAATTAAAGCTAGAAATACCCTGCGCCGCATTTCTTAAACTAATTTAGATTACACAGCATTTATTATCTTGCCGATTAAAACCAACACCATCCGCTATGCAGTCTAAACACTGTGTGTTTATCCTATTTTTATTGATTTTCAGCTCAGCAAAAACCGCCGCCCAATGCCCGATCAACGTGCTGGCCGGCGACGATCTTTTCGTTTGTCAAACCGGTGACCAAATAACCCTCAATGGCAGTGTGAGTGGCAACTACCTTGGTTTTGCCTGGACCCCCGCCGCCGGGTTGGACGACCCTCTTTCCCTCAATCCGAACGCAACAGTCACCGGCCCTCAGACCTACACCCTGAATGGCTTTGCCGAAGACCCCAACGCCCCTAATCTGGTGGTCAACCCGGCCTTCGAAAACGGTAACAGCGGTTTTTTCAGCACGTTCACCTACGACCCTACGCCGATTTTTCCCGGCACGTATTATATCACTACCTCTCCGTCCATTATCAATTCCAACTTTCCACCCTGCGACGACCATACTTTTGGCAACGGCACCGGTAATATGATGTTCGTCAACGGAACCGGCAACCCAAGCGACGTCTGGTGCCAGTCGATTGCCGTCAACCCGAACTCTTATTACGTCATGAGTGGCTGGGTCACGGCAGCTCCCCTGTCACCACCCACCCTGCAGTTTTCGGTCAATGGGGTTTTGGTCGGTTCGCCTTTTGCCTCGTCGGGCGGCGGCTGTAGTTGGGAACAGTTTTCCGCCTCCTGGTTTTCCGGCCCCAACACTTCAATTACTTTGTGTATCACCGACCAAAGCTCCTCGGGCAATGGCTTATTCGGTGATTTTTTTGCGCTTGACGATATCTATTTTGCCGAGGCATGTTCCGCATCAGACGAGGTAACGGTTGATGTACTCGAATTGGAGGCCGTAGTACCGGTCACCGTCATTTTAGCATGTAATGAATTGCCCGGCGGTATCACACTCGATGGCAGTGCTTCCAGCAGCGGTCCGGGTATCAGCTACCAATGGACGACCGGCAACGGCAATATCGTTTCCGGGGAAAATACAGCGACACCAACCGTCAACGCTGAAGGTATTTACACCCTCACGGTTTCTTTCAACAACGGACTAACAAACTGCACCACCAACGCCTCCGTGGAGGTATTGCCAGATCCCAATTTTGTATTCGCCAACGCTAATGCCCCTTTGGCTATTAACTGCAATAATCCAACTGTCAGCCTGGACGGAGGGGGCTCATCGGAAGGCCCCACCATCAGCTACGAATGGTCGCCAACGGCAGGTATTATTTCCGGAGAAACCACCCTGTACCCGGAAGTCGCAGCGGGAGGCACTTATACACTGACCGTGACCAACGCCATCAGTGGTTGCACCGCCACCGCCACCGTGACCGTTTTGGAAGACACTAATCAGCCGACCGCGGCGGCCAGTGCTCCCGGCCCGCTGTCCTGCCTGGAGCCAACCCTCACGCTCAGCGGGGCGGGGAGCAGCAGCGGAGGCGGTTTCTCCTACTTATGGATAGCAGGGAGCAGTGGGCACATTGTTTCGGGGGAAACGACATTGAATAATTGTGTTGTGGACTCCGCCGGTATTTACCAGCTGACTGTCACCAACCTCACCAATGGCTGCGTGGACATTGCCCAGGTGACCGTCAGCACCGACATCAATCTGCCCACCGTGGCCGTTTCCGCCCTGGATAGTATTGATTGTGAAAACACTACGGCACAGGTTTCCGGTAACGGCAGCAGCCAGGGCAGCAACACGACTTATCTCTGGACAACCGGTAACGGGCAGATTCTGAGCGGCGCCAACCAACTCAACGCCACAGTAGGCTCCGGCGGCTATTATCTGCTGACCGTCACCAACAACGACAACGGCTGCGAGGCCAGCGACTCCATTTTTGTTTTTGAAAATACCCTTGCTCCGGCTGCGGTGGCAACAGCCCCGGATGTCTTTAACTGCCTTACCGACTCTTTGCAGCTTATCGGAAGCGGCAGCAGTCCCGACAGTGTTTTTGTCTATGCATGGACCACCAATAATGGTCTTATTTTGAACGGAGAAACTACCCTGACGCCTTTTATCGGAGCCCCCGGGGCTTACGTTCTCCTGGTCACTGACACCACTAACAACTGCACTGCGACAGACACGGCCAACGTTCTGGCCGACCTGTTGCCACCGGTTGCGGAGGCCGGCGACCCGCTTTCGATTGGTTGCGATGGCACCCCCGAATCATTGGATGGCAGCAATAGCAGTGCCGGTCCAGATTTTACCTATTTGTGGGAAACATCGGGCGGAAACATATTATCCGGGGAAACAACCCTACAGCCATTGGTCAACGCACCGGGTACCTATATCCTGACGACCACCAACACGTCGAACGGTTGCCTGGCCACCGACAGCGTTATCGTGTCGGGCGATGGCAATGCCCCTACCCTGCTGCTCGAGGTGAGCGACACCCTAAGTTGTTCAACCCTTGAGCTCACCATTGATGGCAGCGGCTCCTCCGGTGGTCCCGGCTTTGTCATTTTCTGGGAAACAACCGACGGGCACTTTGTGTCGGGTGAAACGACTTTGACGCCTATCGTTGATGAGGGCGGTACCTACACCCTGACCTTGTCCGATACACTGGGCAATTGTACGTCCACCGGCACAATCCAGGTCGTGCAGGATACCTTGTCCCCGGAGGTCCATATCATGGGCCCTGCGACACTCAACTGCGATCAACCGGTTGCTTCACTCGACGCCACTGCCTCTTCCCAGGGCAGCAGTTTTTCCCAAAACTGGACCACGCTGAACGGGCATTTTTTATCCGGACAAAATACGCTGCTACCGATCGTTGATTCGGCCGGGGTATATGTTCTGACCATTTCAAACTCCTCAAACGGCTGTATTTCAACGGATTCCGTTCAGATTGCAGCAGACTTTACCCCACCCGTCGCTGATGCCGGGTTACCTCAGGTTATTGATTGCACCAACTCGACGGTTACCCTGGACGGAGCATTGTCCAGTCAGGGCCCGGCTTTCACCTATCAATGGACAACGGGCAACGGCAACCTCGCTACGGACACCACCACCCTGTTTCCGGCTGTAGATGCGGCGGGCAGCTACCAACTGACGGTGACCAATAGTGACAACGGCTGCACCGCCTCCAGCGAAGTCATCGTGAGCGTGTCAGCCGATTTTCCCCAAATTACTATCGATAGTGTACAAGGCCAACTCAATTGCCTGTTGGCAGCAGTAACGGTCAGCGCAACCGCCCAGTCCAATCCCGGTGTAATTTTTCAGTGGAGCACGCTGAATGGTTCGATCGCCACCGGTTCAACATCCCTGAACCCAACCGTTACCGCGCCGGGCGTTTATGTGCTGATGGCCACGGATACAACCAATGGCTGTGTATCCATCGATAGCACATTGATTACGCAATCTGTGGTGCCACCGGTTGCGGATGCCGGTGCGGCGTTTACCCTGCCATGCGGCGTACCCGCAATCTTGCTCGATGGCACGGCCTCCGATGTTGGTCCGGGCATTAACTACAACTGGACGACCCCAAACGGTAACCTGATCGCCGATGCCGACACCCAAACCCCCGGCATCAATGCACCGGGCACCTACCTGCTGACGGTAACCAACGAGGCCAATGGCTGTACAGCCACCGACACGGTCGTTGTAGCGGCCGAGGGGCCGGTTGCCGACGCCGGTCCCGCCGATTCGCTGACCTGTCTTGTTTCGTCCCTGATACTGGATGGAAGCGGATCGGAAAGTGGCCCCGACCTGACTTATCTTTGGACGACCCCAAACGGTAATATTCTGTCGGGCGCAACGACCCTGACACCAAGTGTGGATGCCGCCGGCACTTATCTGCTGACCGTGACCAACACAACCACCAATTGCGAGACGATCGCCAGTGTACAGGTCATCGACCAAACCGCTGCTCCTTTGATCAACCTGGGAAACACGCCGGTTTTCACCTGCGCGGATACGGTCTTCACCCTGGCGGCTGATACGCCCGCCAATTCCCCGGACTGGCTCTGGTCAACCCAGGATGGTCAAATTATTTCCGGTGAGAACTCCCCCACTCCAACCGTAGCCGCTCCCGGTAATTATACATTGACGGTAACGAATCAGGTTACCGGGTGTAGCGCTTCGCAAATAGTTGTCGTCGCCGAAAACACGACCCCGCCCATGGCCGCAATTGCCCCTCCGGATCAACTGACCTGCACGTCGGGTATGGTATTGTTGGACGGCAGCGGCTCCAGCGCAGGCGCCGGATTTAGTTTTTTGTGGGAAACGCCCGACGGCAACATTCCCGGCAATCCTACCCTCAACACCACCTCTACTGACACACCCGGACAATATTCCCTGACCGTCACTGACCTGTCCAATGGCTGCACCGCTTTTGCCGAGGTAACGGTTAGCTCCGACACCATCCCCCCCAACGTCGTTATCACCCCCCCGCTGCCATTGGGTTGCGGACAAGCAACCACCGTGCTGGACGGCTCAGGTTCGGGCACCAGTCCCGATTTTTCTTATAGCTGGAGCACGCAAAATGGTAATATTCTTTCCGGGCAAACGACATTAATGCCCCTGGTGGATGCTCCCGGCGATTATATTTTGCAGGTCATCGACCAGGGTAACGGCTGCATCGGAACTGCAACCATAACAGTCGTGGAGGATGACAACGCACCGGAGATCAATATTTTACCACCCAATGAACTAACCTGCTCCGATCCGGTCGTCGTGATTGACGCCAATGGTTCATCGGGTGGTCCGGACTATCAGTTTAACTGGACAACAATAAATGGCAATATGCTTTCCGGGCAAACCACCCTCTCCCTCAGTGTGGATGCTCCCGGGCTTTATACCTTAACGATTATCAATACGCAAAACGGTTGTACCGCCAGCGATGCGGTTACAGTGCCGGACAACACCACACCACCCCAGGCTACCGCCGGCATGGACCTCACCCTCGGTTGCGACGGTCAGCCGATTGCGATCCAGGGCAGCCTCACCGCTCCTGCCAACGCTGTTCTCACCTGGGATTTTGTACCGGCGTCCGGCGTCACAGGCAACCCAATTGTTTCCGGCGGGCAAACCCCGACGCCTCTGGTCAACCTGCCCGGGACTTATACCCTGCTGGTCACCGACCCGGTCAATGGCTGCACTTTCTCCGATGCCATGACGGTAACAGCCAGTGGCATTACCGATTTTACATTTGAAACAATTCAGCCAGACTGCGAACACCCATTTGGCAGCATTGCCTTTACCGGGGTGCAAGGCGGGCAGCCGCCTTTTGCTTACGCCATTGACGGTTCCGGTTTCGCTTCGCAAACAGTTTTTGAAAACCTGCTGCCAGGCAGCTACCAGCCAACTGTCCAGGATGCCGATGGCTGTCAAAGCTCCTACTCTGCCCAAATCGCTGATTACCAGCCGTTTGAGATCGTTTTAAACCCAACAGCCGTTGCTCCTTTGGGTACGTCCATGGTGTTAAATGCCCAGGTGACTTTGCCGGCAGCAGAGATCGCCAGTATTGCCTGGTCGCCGGCCGCAGGGCTGAGCTGTACAGACTGCCTTTCCCCCACCGCCACCCCCAATGGCAGCACGACCTACCTGATTGAGGTGGTGGACCAAGATGGTTGCTCGGCCGAGGCTTCGATTGTGGTGTCTGTATCCGAGCCCCGTCTCGATATTTTTGTACCTAATGCCTTTTCGCCTAACGGGGACGGCATCAATGACTTATTGGTGATTTTCGCTAACGGTCAATTGGTGCAATCGGTCCGGCAGTTTCGGATTTTCAATCGCTGGGGAGGCGCCGTTTATGAGGCTTTCAATTTTCCCCCAAATGACTTCACCTATGGTTGGGATGGAAGTCACCGGGGCCAGCGTCTGGACAGTGGCGTATTTGTCTGGTTGGCGGAAGTCGAGCTGGCGGATGGAAGCACTCGACAGTTGGAAGGAGAGGTGATGATAGTCGAGTAATGGCATTTGTACCCAAAACTGCGAACTACCACCCTGAAGTGAATTCGGGATTTCGCTGCGCTCAAACTGCAAACTGCGGGCTATTTTCCTTTTCCCTGAATCAAAACAAGGACGGTGTAGAACATGATTTTGATGTCCAGTAGCAACGACATGTTCTCGATGTAAAGAATATCGAATTTCAAACGCTGGAGCATTTCGTCCACGTTCGAGGCGTAGCCATATTTCACCTGGCCCCACGAGGTGATGCCGGGCCGCACTTTCAGTAATTGCCGGTAGTGCGGTTCTTGCTCAACGATCTGGTTAATAAAAAACTGACGTTCCGGACGAGGCCCCACCAGCGACAGGTCGCCTTTGAGTACATTCCAAAAGTTAGGCAGTTCATCGAGGCGGTATTTACGCATGAAATGACCAATGGGGGTAATGCGCGGGTCGTTGTCGGAAGCCAATTGCGGACCATCCTTTTCCGCATCGATGTACATGGACCGGAATTTCACCAAATGAAAGGGTTTGCCGTTGAGGCCAATGCGTTCCTGTTTGTAAAACACCGGACCGGGCGATGAATATTTTACCCGAAAATAAATGTATAAATACAAGGGGGACAAACCGATAAGCACCAGCACCGAGACCGTAAAATCCATCATGCGTTTCAGCAGACGTTCCCATTTGGGCATCAATTCCTGTTTGATATGGATTAATGCCGCTCCCATGACTTCGTTCATGCGGACCTGTCCGAGCATAATATCGTACATATCGGGCACGATCCGAATGTGAATTTTATCCCCAAAATCGAACAGGCAGTGAAGGATACCTTTCAGCCGGCTGTGCTCATGATTTTCGGTGGCAATGATAACATCCTCTATCTGGTGCTCCTGGATGACTTTTTTCAAATCGGCCTCTTTTCCCAGCAAAGGCATCTCCAACAGTGGCTGGCCGTTGGTTTCAATGTACCCGACAAATTGGTACCCAATTCCTTCCTTCCTGCCCTTTAGCTCCTGGTACAATTCAACGGCACGCTGTCCGCCACCGACCATCAGTGTAGGAAAATAAACCACTCCGTTTTTCAATTTACGATGAGCCCGGGTAAGCATAACCATTCGGACGAAGGCCGTTATCGAAAAATGAAGGCCAAACAATACGGAAAACGAGACATAATAAGAAGTGTAGCGCTGTACCAGATCGTCCATCAGCAAAGTGACGAAAAGAAAACAAACACCTACGAATGTGAGGACGAATGTGCGGGCCAGGGTGGATAGTCTGGCCAGGCGGTAAATATCCCGGTAGTCGTCAAATAGGGAATAAAACAAGAACCAGCCCGTCGGAACGATAAAAATACCGTAGTAAAAATTCAGGTCGTGTAAAGCTTCCCAGCTGACCGGCACTCCTTCCATCCATTTTCTCCATAAAAAAAACAAGGCCCAAGCCAGCATAGCTGCCAGAAAATCAGCCAGGCGATAAAGGTTGGTATCTCGTTGTCTCATAGATTCAGGGCGAAGTAGCTGGTCAGTTAGATTGGGTTTGAAGTGCCGGAAATACGGGGCTCAGTCCTTCATTTCCCAAAACAACTCATACCGCTCAGTAAATGTAATTTTCAACATGCAGTGTGGTGTCCCGAAAAAACTTCGGACAAGTTATCACTCCCTTTTGGCAGCACTTCAATTTACTCATCAATGGCTTTAAACCAGTGTTTTTCTTTGAAGGGTCTTCAAAGGGTGATCAATTTGATATTATCCAAAAAGATGGAAGCTTCGTCCATCGTAAACTCCCCGTTTTGGGTTGGAATGCCCCCTCTGATCACAAAAATGAACCGGGTATCAGGTGCCTGAGCAATCAACTGAGTCATATCAAAATAGATCTTGTTCCATTCATCGCGGGGAAATACGACAAATTCCAGGTTTGGGGTTTCGTCATTCAGCGAATTGATGGCCAGCACCCCGAACTCCAGCGGTACATCCGTTTTGTAATTGACTTCCATGTAAACCCGTTTGGCATCGGCGATAACGATTTCAAGGGGTTCGGCGGTAGCTGCCACAAAAACGAAATTGTTTGTATCCAGCGTCACCTTTCCGGAAGCATTTCCCTCAAACACATCCTCGGTGGAAATAGAGATAAAAGTGTTAGGGTTGTTGTCCCGGTCGGTCTCGAACAGATGGGAAGTGTTTTCAAAATTTTCTACAAAAAGAAATTTTGCCCCGGGCAGATACCGCGTCCTCGGGTTGACGGTGATATCCTCATTGGGTGCCAACGTGATTGTTCCGACATACCGCTCATAAAACGGGTAAATTTCCAGATACAGACTGTTACCATTAGCCCGGATGACCGGATCGATGTTGATCTCGTATTCCCCGGAAACAATCGCCGGAACGACGGCCGGCAGGGAAATGATCCCCAACTGATGGGGGGCATCCAGGGAATTTTTGTCCCGCAGGAAGATTGAAGCCTCCGTTATTTTTTGGGAAACACTCCCGTGGGTATTCGGATTGGTAGATTCAAGGACAAAATCGTTGATGTGAATGTAGGCCGGGATGGGTTCGTCTTCTCCCTCACAGCCGGTCCAGACCATTCCGAGCAGAACCGTAGAAACAACGACAACCAACGAACGAAGTATGTTATTTTTCATAAAATAATTTTTCAAAATATTCAGTAAAAAACTGGTTTGACAAACGGGTAGCCAATTCGGGCCCGGTTCGCCTTCACCAACGTACAGGCCCGACCGATCGTTGTTTGCCTGTTTGAAAAAACACCAGATCAGTCATTTGGATGCTAAAAGAACAGTGCCTGCACTGCTGCTTTGCGTTGTACAGTGCATTTGGCGCAGCAAATCTACTGAGTTTTTAAGATAAGCCCGACCGGCTGTGATGCTGTTCTTGATTGGGATGGTACACCGCAACCCGTGAGCACAGTACGTAACCTGTCGCAGGTAAAAGATTCGTACATCAGTACCGTGTAATTTAAGTATGTTAAAAAAATGCGGAGCAGGAAA
>JBFIJS010000089.1:0-9906 GCA_041600595.1 Saprospiraceae bacterium
CCAGCAACATCAGAAAGGTAACGGTCGGCGTCCCCTGCATATCCAGGGAAAGGGTGATGAAAAATATATTCAAAATAATTCCGAAAAAAATCATGGCCCCTAACAAGGCGAACCGCTGCGTGATCAATAGTAACCCCGCCACGATTTGTGACCAACCCAAAAAGCACCAATAAATTGTCAGGGAATACACACACTCAAAAAAAGCGCCCACAGGATGATCGGTGGAAATCTGCGTGAAGCGCTCACCCATAACTTTTGGAATACTGGCAAACAAAAAAGCGCCACCAATCAGAAAGCGAAGGGATATTGTGAACAAATTGAAAAAAAGATTAGACTTGATTTTGATTAACAATTGTTCCATCTGATAACAGCGTTTATAAATTATATTTCAGAAATGACCATTTTAGCTTTTCATTGGTAATTTCCATTTTTTAATTTTTGACGACAGGCATTGCGAGCTTGTTTTCTATGTGGACGAACGGACGGTTAATAATGATACAGCGGTCAATCATAAACGCAAATTTTTATATGAAAATATTAGTCATCAGTAATTATCGGGAAACAGTATCGGTCAGGCCGGAGGCAGAATTATTTATCGGTTTGAAACAGGCCGGCCTCGATGTTACGATTATGACTTACGGCGATGCTGCTTATGTAGAGAAATTCAAAATGGCAGGTATAAAAACCATTGATTTTCACCCGGAGAAAAAACTAAATAAAAAAGAAATAAAAACGATCCGGGAAGAATTGATCCGGGGTAAATATGATATTCTGCATTTATTCAACAGCAAAGCCATTATCAACGGCATCCAGGCAGCAAAGAGCCTTCCCGTAAAAGTGGTTTTATACCGGGGCTATACCGGCAATATCAATTGGTACGATCCAACGGCTTATTTTAAATACCTGCACCCCCGGGTTGATAAAATATGGTGCATTGCCAAATCTATTGAAGAACATATAAAGCGGCAATCGTTTTTTAATAAGAACAAACCTGTTACGATTCACAAGGGGCACGATTTAAATTGGTACAAAAATATTGAGGCTATCGACCGGAAAGAATTAAATGAAATTCACGCTGATGCTTTTTGGGTCGTTAATGTCGCCAATAATCGCCGGATGAAGGGGACAGCATATTTATTAAATGCGATGAGCCACCTCCCGCCCGGTATGCCTATTCATTTACTTTTAGTTGGAAAAAACCTGGACCACCAAAAAAACCTGGCCATCGCCAACAACAGCCCGAATAAAAATAACATCCATTTTTTAGGCTATCGCACGGATGTTTTAAAAATTGTCAAGGCGAGTGACTTATTCGTCTTGCCTTCACTTTTTGGAGAGGCCACGACAAAATCTGTAATTGAGGCCATGGCATTAGGGACTACGCCCGTAATTACTGATATTTCCGGAAATAAGGGTTTGGTGCTGAATGAAAAATGCGGATTGGTCATACCGTCAAAAAATGAAAAAGCAATTGCAAAAAGCATTTTAACGCTGTTTAACGACCAGACCTTAAATAAAGAATACGGGCGGCAGGCACAAGCACATATCGCTCAATATTTCAACATCAATAAAACTATTTTGGAAATAAAAAACATGTACGAAACACTATTACATCCCGATAAAAAAATACAGCCATGAAAAAATCACTGCTCTTCTTTTTATTTTTATTGATTGCCTTAAATATTTTTTCCCAAAACCTATTCCCCGAACCAGGACAGGTTTTCAGAGACGATGTTGTTCCCTCGATAAATATCCTCATTCCGGAAGACTCTTTAAATACCATTTTAGCACCGGGCAACGAAGAAAGCAATTATCATTATCACGCCACATTTATTTTTGATAATGGAGAAATAAAAGATACCATTGAAAATATTGGTTTTCGACTCCGTGGCAACACCTCCAGATATTCCGCAAAAAAATCTTTTAAAATATCTTTCAATACCTATGAACCGGGACGTAAATGGTATGGCCTGGAAAAATTAAATATTAATGGTGAACACAACGACCCCACCGTTGCGCGCTCAAAAATCTGCTGGGATTTATTACGGGAAATGGAAGTACCGGCACCCCGCTGCAATCACGTCCAACTGTATTTCAACGGCCAATATATCGGCCTCTTCGTCAACGTAGAACACATCGACGAGGAGTTCGTGCAGCTCCGTTTTGGAAATAATGACGGCAATTTATTTAAATGCCTCTGGCCGGCAGATTTGAATTACAAAGGCAGCAACCCCGACTTATACAAAGAAACAGCGGCGGGCCGCCGGACTTATGACCTGTCCACCAACACCGACGAAGACGACTACGCTGACTTAGCTCATTTTATTGATGTGTTGAATAATACACCCATAAATAACTTGCCCTGCGAACTGGAAAAAGTGTTTAATGTAAATACTTATCTGAAAGCAATGGCCGCTGATATTTTAACCGGCAATTGGGACGGACCGATTTACAATAAAAATAATTTTTATTTATACCACAATGTTGCTTCAGGTAAATTTGAGTACATCCCTTATGATCTCGACAACACACTGGGCATCGACTGGATAAATGCGGACTGGCCAACCCGAAACATTTACAACTGGGACCACCCAAATGAATTTCGTCCCATTTACGAACGCATTCTGGAAGTCCCCGAATACCGGGAGCGCTTCTCTTTTTATATGCACCAATTTTTACAAACAACATTTAATAATGATCATTTATTTCCTGTCGTAGAAAATATCCGAACCACGATCGCTCCGTTTATTTCCGGTGACATTTTATACCCTTTGAGTTATGGTTTTAATATTAATCTTTTTAACGACGCATTTGAATCCGCCCTGGGTTACTTTCACACCCCGATTGGCCTGAAGGAATTTATTCAGCAAAGAAACAACTCAGCCCTTCAGCAACTACAATTAAGTAATATCGCCCCGATTATTTCCGGATTAAAAAATAATATGCCCAATGCCTTTCAGGATATTTTTATAAGTGCGAATATCACCGATGACATCAGCGTTGTGCAAGTGGAAGTATGCTACCGTTTAAACGGGCAGCCACCAATTTGCCAGATGATGTTCGACGACGGACAACACGCCGACGGGCAGGCAGGGGATGGCATATATGGCGTCATATTGCCTCCTGCCGGCAGCAACGCCACCTTTGAATATTTGGTCAGGGCAACCGACGAAGCGGGCCAGTTGTCCCAGCAACCGGCTTGTGGTTTCAGGGAAATGCTAATTGGCCATTCCTCCGTTCCATTGGTTATTAATGAATTTATGGCCAGCAATGACCAGACAATTGCTGACAACGCCGGGGAGTTTGACGATTGGCTGGAATTGTTCAACCTCGGTGATGATCCGGTTTTTCTGGGCAATTATTTTTTATCCGACAATGAAAATATCCCCGACAAATGGCCCATGCCGGAGGTTTGGATCCAACCCGGTGAATACCTGATATTCTGGGCAGACGGCGATGAGGACCAGGGAGCCTTTCACACCAGTTTTAAATTAAGTGCAGCTGGTGAATTTATCGGTATTTTTGAAAATGCCGCCAATAATTTTACCATGATCGACGGCCATAGTTTTGGCCCGCAAATAACGGATATAGCCAGTGCCCGCATACCCAATGGCACGGGGCCCTTTCAAGCCAACCTGCCAACACCCGGCGCTTTCAACGAACCTTTGACAAATATCGGAGAACAAAATACAGCGGATTTTAAAATAGATATTTTCCCCAATCCTTTCTCAAACGAATTTTATGTTTACGCACCAGGTCTGATTAATGCTGCCGGCATATATGATGTAAACGGACGACTCATTTTGAAGAAAAAAAATGTAAATAATACCTGGCTAAAATTCGAGACTTCTTTCCTGGCAGAAGGCATTTATTTTCTAAAAATAATAATGGAAAATAACGTAGAAACAAACAAGAAAATCATTCTACAGCGGTAAGGAATTATTTATGGCGCTGTTGTTTCAATATATCTGTAAAATACGGGGCAGAGAAGAGCATTCTTTTTTACAAAAATAAAATATGCCCGGCCCGTTTTTCCGGTTTATTTTTAAAGTAGATTTTCATTAAAAAATAAAAATACCAGTAACTATATTTTCTTTAATAAAGCTCCGGCCTTTGCCAGCGTTTCTTCTGTTTTTGCAAAGCACAACCGGATAATTTTATCATCTCTTTTGTTAGAATTAAAAACAGAAACCGGAATAGCCGCTACCCCGTGCTCAGTTGTCATTCGCCGGGCAAACTCCACGTCGGGCTCGTCCGTAATATCAGAATAATCGAACAATTGAAAATACGTACCCTCGCTCTCAATGGGTTTAAACCTCGAACCTTCCATCGCTGCCAAAAGAAAATCCCGTTTCTTTTCAAAAAATTGATTTAAATGTAAATATTCATCGGGGTTTTGAAAGAACTCTGCGATGGCATATTGGAAAGGAGTATTAATGGAAAAATTACAAAACTGGTGTACTTTCCTGAACTCCTTACTGAGCCGGGCCGGCGCCACACAAGCCCCCATTTTCCAACCTGTGGCGTGCAGTGTTTTCCCCAGAGAAAAAACAGATAAGCCGCGGCTGAATATATCCGGATCGTTCAACAGACTTTTGTGTGTTTTACCATCGAATACGATGTGCTCGTATGCCTCATCGGAGAGCACCAATATTTCCCGGTCGAGGGCGATCTGTTTCAGGTTTTCCCAATCATCCTCTTTAAAGATTTTTCCGGTAGGGTTGTGTGGCGTATTAACCACGATCATGCGTGTCCTCCAGGTGATGAGGCGTTCCAGCATTTTCCAGTTCACCTGATAATCCGGGGGCTCCATTTGGTATGTCACCGGGATGCCGCCGTTTATTTCCACCGCCGGTCGGTAACTGTCGTAAGCCGGCTCAATCAAAATAACTTCATCGTCGGGTTTTACAAAAGCAGAAATAGCGCAATACAACGCCTGGGTAGCCCCCGCAGTAATGGTTATCTCTGTGTCAGGATCGATATCGGCGCCATACTGTGTTTTTATTTTTTGGGCAAGTATTTCACGAAGTGCAGGCACGCCGGGCATAGGGGCGTACTGGTTTAAACCTTCCTGAATATATTTCGCCACCAATGTTTTTAATTTGTCGGAGCAATCAAAATTGGGAAAACCCTGCGACAAATTAATAGCTCCGTGCTTGTTGGCCAGCGCCGACATGACAGAGAAAATAGTCGTACCAACATTCGGTAGCTTTGATGTGATTAGCATGTATTGATTATTTTTTTAAAGCCAATAAAAACTACTCCCAACGAGAATTTGGGATTTCGCTCCGCTCAGGCGGACGACTGCCCTTTACAGCTTGTTCCCATCCTGATAAATCACCATACTTTCTACTACGCCATCATCCCTTAAATTGATTTCCCGGCAGGCAATCTGGTAATGGTCGACTTTAAAGCCATCGGCATGGGCATCTATCTGAAAATAAGTGGATGGGGTAATATGAACCGTGAGGTTGCGGATACAGAGCGTTTTTTCAACGTGGTAGTGCCCGCAAAAAATGGTTAAATGGTGCGGAAAGTTAAAAAGAATTGACTGAACCGCTTCCATGTTGCGCAGGGCGTATTTATTGTCCATAAAAGGAACGCCACCTGTGATGGGCGGATGATGCATGAAAACGACTACGTCCTCCTGCAAGTTGGCCAACTCGTGTTCGAGCCAGTCCAGTTGGTTGGCGGACATTATCCCGGTCGAGGTTTCAAGAAATAGAACCGGGCGGCCATTTATTTCCCTTCGGTAATACAGCTCCTTGCCGACCAGCAAATGTTCCAGCTTAAATACTTTAGCCAACATCGGGGACAGGTCGTGATTGCCTCCGATCGCGGTGTAGGGTATTTGTAAAAAATCGAGGTGAGAGCGCACCCATTGATAGATGTGCTCATTGCCGGTATCAAAGCACAGGTCGCCGGTCAGCACGATCAACTCGGGCGATAAAGAGCGAACGAGGTTTAATGTATTCTGAAAATTTTGCCGCACATCCACGCCATGCGTGTCTTCTCCTTCTTCGGCGATATGGAGGTCGGTAATTTGGACTATTTTCATAAAAAAACTGATTTAGGCAGTGGTTGCGAACCGGTCGGATCTCCACACCACCGCTAGTATTTATGAGTTTTTTTTTAAAGCTAAACTTACTTTGAAAGCGAAAGCTGTTAAAGGACTGCAATGGGTTGCCCGGCGTTTCGTCTGTCCGTAATTCAAATGTTTTAAACGCCGGATCGCATACGAGTCATATCTAACCTGCTATGAATGGCGCCTGATGAGTTGAACACCAGCCGACTCCGTTAGTTTTTATTTCATTCTGTCCGGGCACTTATTTTTCAAAGGCGTACATTCGCCCCGGAAAAATTTCCGGCTTCCCGGCCCGCCCCTCCTTAGCCTGAACCCTAAAGCAGCTTATGAACTTACAGAAACTCAACGAGGCAATCCGCCAATATAAAAATTTCCTGCAAACCCACCCCGACCACGACCCTTACTGGAAATGGGAAACACAGCGCATATTCCAGGAAAATTGGGACATTGATACGAGGAATTTCCATGACATGTTCGACCGTTGCCTGCAAAACTCACAGACCCGCCGGCTATGGAACCGGGAGTATTACTCACCCAAGGCCATGATGTTGAAATTTATCCAAACGAGTAATGAATATGTGCGCTACGCATTTCAGGATCTGTTCAATGAGGAAAAAGAAATTGAGGGCCGCGTGGACCGTTTTGTTTTTTATTGTGATGAACTGCTTAAAGAGTACCGGGAAAAATACCCGCTTAAGAAAGAAAACATGCACTACCACGACGACAACTATGAGATGATCTCCCACTACCTGGCCTTTCGCTTTCCCGAAGTCTACACACCCTACAACGTGGAAAAATTCAAACGCCTCATGCAAAAGCTTGGTAGTCGGGATGTACCCAAAGTGAACGACACGGCCCGCTATTTTAAAGTAATGCGAACGATTTTTACCTTTTTAAAAAAAGACGAAGAGATATTAAAAATCCATCAGGAGCGACTTGATGAACGAAAGCACTTCACAGGGGAGACATTGCTGGTGGCAGAGGATTTTTGTCAGGTGATGGTGAGGTGATCTACATTCAGGGATGATCAAAAACAAGCGATTCGATGTTCCGGATGATTGGCAGGCAATCCGCCATACGCTGATATTTTTCCTAACAAGCAGTTGTCTTACATTTCGAAAAACCACTTTTGTTGATATGTTTTTAACCAAAACAAACTCTAAAGGGAGGGGTCGGCTTGCTGTTCAAAAGCCAGAAGGTAAAGCTCCTTTTTCGTAATTTTGCCCCTGTAATAATCAAAACCACACAAAATTTGTTTCCAAATTACCCTTCTAAACCCACCCTCCAACAAATAAACGATAACCAAAAACAGTCTCAACCAAATTATCGAACATGCAAACCATCCAGCCATACCACCCAAAAAATAAAGTCCGCATCGTCACCGCAGCCAGTCTCTTCGACGGCCACGACGCCGCTATCAATATCATGCGCCGCATCATGCAGGCCAGCGGGGCGGAGGTGATCCACCTCGGCCACAACCGCTCGGTGTATGAAATCGTGAACACCGCCGTGCAGGAAGATGTGCAGGGCATCGCCATCACCAGCTACCAGGGTGGCCACAACGAATTTTTCAAATACATGTACGACCTGTTGCGGGAACGGGGCGCCGGCCATATCAAGATTTTTGGTGGCGGAGGTGGCACCATCCTGCCAAAGGAAATTGAGGAATTGCATGAATACGGCATCAACCGTATTTATTCCCCCGACGACGGGCGGGAAATGGGTTTGCAGGGAATGATCAACGACGTGCTGCAGCAATGCGACTTTCCCGTCGGGCAAAACCTGAACGGCGAAGTGAAAAAATTCATGGAAAAAGACACGGTTTCCATCGCCCGGATGATTTCCAGTGCCGAGAACGACACCGACAATTTTGAAGCGGTTGTTCGCCCGCAGCTGCAAAGCATTTTCAACAAAAACCCCGAACTAAAAACGACACCGGTCCTGGGTATTACCGGAACGGGCGGCGCTGGCAAGTCAAGTCTGGTGGATGAAATACTGCGCCGTTTTCTAATTGACTTCGATCAAAAAACCATTGCGATCGTTTCCGTTGATCCTTCGAAAAGAAAGTCGGGAGGAGCCTTGCTGGGCGACCGGATCAGGATGAATGCCGTCAACAATGACCGGGTATTTATGCGTTCGCTCGCTACCCGCCAATCGAACCTGGCACTTTCCAAACACGTGCGTTCGGCTGTGGAAATACTCAAGGCTGCCGGCTTTGATCTGATCATCCTGGAAACCTCCGGCATTGGCCAGTCGGACACAGAAATCGTGGACCATTCCGACGTTTCGCTTTATGTCATGACACCTGAATTCGGAGCCGCCACGCAGTTGGAAAAAATCGATATGATTGACTTTGCGGATATTATCGCCATCAATAAATTTGACAAAAGGGGCGCTCAGGATGCCCTGCGGGATGTGCGCAAACAATACCAGCGGGCGCATTTGTTGTGGACCCAACAGGTGGACGAAATGCCCGTCTATGGCACCATTGCATCTCAATTCAACGACCCCGGCACCAATGTTTTATACACTAACTTGATTGGTTTATTAAAAGAGAAAAGCAGCGCTCAGTGGGATTCTTCTTTTCAGGCAAAAGAAGGTATGAGTGAAAAAATCTACATCATACCGCCCAAACGGGTCCGTTATTTATCGGAAATTTCGGAGAATAACCGCCGCTACGACCACTGGGCCGTAAAACAGGAAGGACTGGCCAGAAAGCTCTTTTCCCTGCACCAGACGATACTTCACCTCGGCGGGCCCGATTTGTTGGAAAACGAAAATGCGAAAAGTGACGAGGGCCTCGTACCTGCCCTCACGGAACAATTTCTGACCTTAAAGAAAGAATTTGACCCACACCTCTGGGACTTACTGAAAGATTGGGAAAAGAAAAAGTCCAATTATGCCTCCGATGAGTTCACCTACTACGTGCGCGGAAAAGGCATCAAAGTACCAACCAAGACAAAATCGTTATCGGGTACAAAAATCCCGCGGGTCATTTTACCAAAATATAAAGACTGGGGTGAGATCATCAAATGGAGCTTACAGGAGAATGTGCCGGGCGAATTCCCCTACACCGCCGGTGTGTTTCCCTTCAAAAGAAAAGGGGAAGACCCCACCCGGATGTTTGCCGGCGAAGGCGGCCCGGAACGTACCAACCGCCGCTTCCATTACCTCAGTGCGGGTATGCCGGCCAGCCGTTTGTCCACAGCTTTTGACAGCGTGACCCTGTACGGCGAAAACCCTGATCACCGACCCGACATTTATGGCAAAATCGGCAACTCCGGTGTGAGCGTTTGTTGTCTCGACGATGCGAAAAAACTTTACTCCGGCTTTGACCTTTGCGACCCGAAGACCTCCGTCTCCATGACGATCAACGGTCCTGCCGCCACGATTTGCGCCTTTTTTATGAATGCCGCCATCGACCAGCAATGTGAGCAATACATCAGGGAGCACCAGATGGAGCATTTGGTAGAGGCAAAACTGAAAGAACTGTACGACGACAAGGGACTGGAACGGCCTTCTTACAAAGGTGAGATCCCCGAAGGCAACAATGGCCTGGGGCTTTTACTGCTTGGCCTCACCGGCGATCAGGTGCTGCCTGCCGATGTTTACCAGACCCTAAAAGCCAAAGCGTTGAACGCCGTTCGGGGTACGGTGCAGGCTGATATTTTAAAAGAGGACCAGGCACAGAACACGTGCATTTTCAGCACGGAGTTTTCCCTCAAGCTGATGGGCGACGTACAGGAATATTTTATCGAAAACAAGGTGAGAAACTTCTACTCTGTTTCCATATCCGGCTACCACATTGCCGAGGCCGGGGC
>JBFIJS010000090.1:0-9796 GCA_041600595.1 Saprospiraceae bacterium
ATGTGAGGGGTTGCGATTGTAGTCAACCAGGTACACCTTGGTCGGCAACACAGGACTGGCGGAAGAGGTTTCCACCGTGTCGAGTACGATGATCGGCGTTTCTTTGCCAAGGTTGTAGGCAATATATTTCAGACTATCCTCCTCGCTGCGTGCCAATTCAAAATCCCTTTCCCGGGGAGACAAGGTGGCAATATGAGTAAAAATATCCCGGTCGAGATACCTTTTAGTGGACGGGTTGAAGGCACTTACCTTGACGACTTTGTTATCATAAGTGGCTGTTGGCACCACCGTAAATTCTTCGGCCACTTTGCCTTCGCCATCCATTTTTTCGTACTTGATGACGAATTCCCGAAGGTTGCCGACCAGGGTGTCACTTTCGTACGTCACGCGATAACCACTCATGAACATCGGCATGCCTTTAAATAAAAGCACATTGTTTTGCAGCATTTCCTCCGGCAACAGACCACGTTGCATAACCGGATTGGTGGAAATATGGCTTTTATTCAACCCGGATGCAATGATGCCAATGATCATCAACCCAAATCCAACGTGAGAAAATACAGACCCCGACAGTTTCATATTCGCCTTGATCACACTAAACAGGTAATCCAGGTTGGCGACAACGGTGAAATATCCGGTAAAAGCCAGCAACCAGAATTGCCAGGCTACTAAGTCTATCCAGAAACTGGTAGCAACGGTCAGGCCGGCCGAAATAACCGAGATGATAGCAATGTGTTTCCAGAAAAACCTGGAAGTATTTGCCCAGTTGGTTCCCCTATACCGCAGGAACTGCGCAAGTCCGCTCAACAATGCTATAAAGACCCCAATCCACAGCTGATACTTATTATAATGGTCGATTGGATCATTGATGGTATATCCTTCAAAGTCCTCTGCAAATGCTTTGGCTATTTTGTTGAAGACAGGCAGGGACGTCGAAACGGTGATAATGACCGCCGAAAACAGGAGGACGAGGGTCCCGATAAACATCCAAAATTCCTTTGACGGAAGTGCCTCTTCTTCCTCAGGGGCAGGAATATGCTTTGCCCGTCGGAAATAAAGTACCAATCCTAAAACCGTGAAAAACAGGATGAACAAGATCAGCTGATTCTCGAGTCCCATTTCGGTAAAAGAGTGAACTGAAGTTTCACCCAGAATACCACTCCGGGTGAGGTAGGTCGAATAGAGAATAAAAATGAAGGTAAAAACATAAAACAGGTAGGTACTCTTGATGGAGTAGCCTGAATGTTTGGCAATGAGATGCGTGTGAATACCGGCTACCAAAATTATCCAGGGCACCAATGAGGCATTCTCTACCGGATCCCAGGCCCAATAGCCACCGAAACTCAGGGCTTCATACGCCCAGGCGCCCCCCATGAGGATACCGGTTCCCAAAATTGCCCCGCTGAACAAGGCCCAGGGAAATGCTGGTTTGAGCCATTCCCGGTATTGTTTGGTCCATAATCCGGCAATGGCAAAACAAAATGGAACCACCGTTGAGGCAAAACCTAAAAACAATGTCGGCGGATGGATCGTCATCCAGTAATTCTGCAACAAGGGATTCAAGCCATTTCCTTGCAGCAGGCTTACATAGTCCGCATTGTTGAAAAGCGGGATGTCCATCGTGTCCCGCAACAGCAGGAGCGGATTGCTACCGATCTTTGCTTCAGCAGTCACATACACCCCGAGTATCATCGTAAAAATAAATGCCTGGACACCAGCCAGAATCGACAGAACGGGCGACTCCCATTCCTTGGCCTGCCACATTAGAATGTAACCCAGGATCACGTGCCAGAACATCCACAACAGGAAACTGCCTTCCTGGCCTTCCCAGAATGCTGAAAAAACATAGCGAAATGGCAAATCTTCCGAAACGTGCAACTGGACATACTGGTACTCAAAACATTTATTGACCATGGCTAAAAATATCATAGCCATGACTGTAAAGACTCCCAAACCATGCAGTGTGAAGGCATACCGGCCGATTTTCCGCCAGCCGGCAAATGAATCGTTGCCCCGGTTTTGTGTAGCAAAAAAATAGCTTGCTGCCGCCAGCAAGCTCATCACAAAGCCAAATATTAATGCAAAGTGACCAACGTTTTTATAGATCAGATTCTCACCGATGTACTGTATTTCTTCCATTTTTCTAAAGCTGTGAGAGCGTTTACCTCCGGTTTGGTGGTATCAGTTGACAAAATCTGCTTCACTGCCAGCCAACCTACTCTACCTGAGTGTTTTATGATTAGATTTCTTTTGTTGACTTAATGTAAACTTCCTCGTCTTTGTACTTCGAGGGGCATTTCATCAAAAGGTCGGAGGCAATAAATTCATCACCGGCAATCCGGCCTGTCACCACAATCTGTTCAGACATTTCAAAGTCCTGTGGTTTTGCCCCGTGCAACACGACTTTCCTTTCCTCCCCTTCTGTATCCTTTATGAAGAAGGTAAAATAATTGGGGTCGACTTGCGGGTCGTAATACATTTCCTTGTCCTTGGAAAGCTGGCCGGCGATCTTGACTTTATTGCCGGTGGCTATGGCCTCCTTAAACGATGAATAGGTGCTCATGTCGTCAGCAGCATTGATCAACATAAAAATGGCTGCAGCGATCATGACAAAAGCGACAATATATATTTTTTTCATGCTATTATTTTTATGCGCAAATTTACTCTATAAACCACCATACCCTCAAAAAAGATGTCAGTATCTTGTCATTTCCTGTTTGTAACAAACCCTTATTTGAGGTAAACGAGTTTTTCTTTTCTTTCCGTCATTTTACCGATTGGCTTTAACGATAATCCGGCATTTTGCGTCACCTGAAGAAAATGATCCAAGTTGGCCGGGTTGATAGCCACCAGAAGGCCACCACTTGTTTGTGGATCACAGCAGATGTGTTTCTGATAATCTGTGATGGGCCCGATTTTGTGACCGTAGCTATCCCAGTTGCGGTGTGTACCGCCGGGTATACAATACTCAGACAAATAGTAGCTGATAGCTTTTGTATCCAGTTGTGGCACCTGTTGGAAATTGATCTCGGCACTGGTCATGGAGGCTTCGCACATTTCCGACAAGTGGCCAAATAATCCAAAACCTGTCACGTCCGTCATGGCCCGCACGTAATCCAGTTTTCCGAAGGCAACCCCGATATTGTTTAGTTTGACCATACTGTCCCTCGCAATAGACTGGTGTTCTTCCTTTAGTTTGCCCTTCTTTTGGGAAGTGGACAAAATTCCCACGCCAACCGGTTTGGTGAGAAAAAGAAGATCGCCCGGACTGGCACCACCGTTTTTCTTCAGGTTGGCAATATTCACTTTACCCGTCACGGCCAGACCAAAGATCGGTTCCGGGCTGTCGATGCTGTGCCCGCCGGCGAGGGGGATACCAGCATCCATACAGGCGGACCGGCTTCCGGAAATCACTTCGTTGGCTACGGCGGGAGACAGTTTGTCAATTGGCCAGCCCAGGATAGCAATCGCCATTAAGGGCTGACCGCCCATGGCGTAAATGTCACTGATGGCGTTGACGGAAGCGATCCTGCCGAAATCGGCGGGATCATCGACAATCGGCATAAAAAAATCGGTGGTACTGATCACGGCAGTTCCGTCGCCGAGGTCGAAAACGGCAGCATCGTCCCGTTCTTCATTTCCTACCAGTAAGTTTTCAAAGAAAACCTTTTCTTCCTGGTGAGAGAGGATTTCATCCAAAACCTTTGGTGAAATTTTACATCCGCAACCCGCTCCGTGGCTATATTGGGTCAACTTAACAGTTGTGTGTTCAGTATTTGTATTCATTGGCTAACGTAATTAGTTGTTGAGCAGTGGTTAGTGCGTTTTTGTTTGCAGTTTTGATTAGGTATTTTTTACAAAATTCTTTTTGGCTGGTGGCATGCTGATAAGCTTTGTCGTAATAGTGCAGCGCAATGGCCGTAGCTCCTTCCAGGTCACCGTTTTCGAAGAGTTCAATGGCTTTTTGAACGTGCTGTCCGCCCAGTCTTTTTCTGATTTTCTGCACCGATTCGATCAGTTCTTCCTTTTCATATTGGCCGTAATCCCTGACCAGGCGTTCGATCCGGTCTGCAAAGGGCACTTCCAAATCAAAATAAACGCCCTGACTCATTTTGAACCAGAAGTCTTCCGGAATAAATACCCGTCCAATGTTTTTGCTTTCATTTTCCATCCATACTCTTTTGGCAACATCGAGGTGTCTCATTTCCTCAAACAATTGATTCTCAAAGAATTCCACGGACGGCTGCGGGGGCTCACCCAGGGCACCAAAAGCAGATCCTTTGTGGTGGGCCAGTTTTTCCAAATCTATGATTTGCTCGCCCAAATTTTTTAAGGCCTGTAAAACCTCGGTTTTACCACTGCCCGTTCTGCCACCCAGCACCAGGATTTTCAGATTTGTTTCGGCAAATTTTTCCCGGACAAAACGGCGATACGCTTTATAGCCACCCTGTAAGACCAAAGTGTTGAAGCCCACAAAAGACAACAAGGTGCCCATACTTTCACTTCTTTTTCCGCCCCGCCAACAGTGCACACAAACATCGCGTCCCGGCAAAATTTCCCGGGCAGATTCCACATAGCTCTTCATTTTAGAACCAGCGATTTCCAGTCCCCGCAGCACAGCCGCCCCCTGGCTTTTTTGTTTGTATAATGTTCCGACTTCGGCTCTTTCACCATCGTCAAAAAGTGGCAAATTGAAAGCTCCGGGAATGTGGCCTTTTTTGAATTCGGAAGGTGTTCGTACATCAAGTACGGGCGGTGGTGAGGAAAGGTGGAAAAAATTTTCTGAGGAGATGTAGTTCATTGGCAGATAAAAACAGAATTTTGATCGAATGGATTAACGGCTATCAGGTTTTCTGCAGACTTTCGCTCAAAGCTATCAGTCTTTAACCTATTTTGTTAGCTTCATGAGGCGAATAAATGGAACGGTCAGACAGGGTGACTTTTTAAATTATTTGGACCATTGATCGCCTGACAGAAGATAAGGACAAACCTTTAATTTGTGATTTGGTTTTCAAACCGGTCGTTTTAACCAGATCATCCTCTCCTTACATGGTCTAAACTGCTTTTAAATTAGTTGATATGAAAATAGTACTCCGCATTGCATTAGAAAGTCTTGCCCAGGCATGGCAACAATTACGCAGCAATAAACTCAGGACGTTGTTATCCCTGTTGGGCGTTACGATTGGCATCTTCTGCATTATTGGCGTGCAATCTTCCGTTGACTCCCTTCAGGACAATGTGATGAACAGCCTGGATAAACTGGGAGATGATGTTGTGTACATCAGTAAAATGCCCTGGTCAGAAGATCCGGGCCAGAATTTTTGGAAATACCGCCGCCGGCCAAGCCCGGAATACAAAGATTTTGAAGCCATCAGGAGAAAGGTAAAATCTGCCGGATTGATCAACTATAATCAATTCATCGGGGTGCGGACCGCTAAATGGCGCTCCAACAGTGTGGAAAGAGTTTATATCGGAGCGAATACTTACGATTTTATGGAGTTGTACAATGTCGATCTCGAAAAGGGGCGGTACCTGACTCCGGGCGAATATCAGCGAGGAGACAACAAAGTACTGATTGGTCACGACGTTGCCGAGGGGCTGTTTGGAAAGGTTGATCCCATCGGAAAAAAGTTTAAGCTCTCCGGATTGGAAATGGAGGTGATCGGCGTTATCAAAAAATCCGGTAAAGACATTATTAACATCATGAATTTTGACCCTTCCATCAGCGTCTCTTATGAATTGGCCAAGCGCATCGCCAATGTAAAAAATGTTTTTGCCTGGGGAGCCAGTATCAGCGTTAAAGCGAAGGAAGGTTATGATGTCAACTACTTAAAAGACGAGCTGACCGGCGTACTCCGTACACAAAGAAAGCTCAAGCCTAAAGAAGACAATAATTTTGCTTTGAACACCCAATCCATTCTGGCCGGATTGATGGACCAGTTGTTCGGCGTACTCAACCTGGTGGGCTGGGTCATCGGAATTTTTGCCATTCTCGTGGGTATGGTCAGTGTTGCTAACATTATGTTTGTCTCTGTTAAAGAAAGGACCAACATCATCGGTATAAAAAAAGCACTTGGAGCAAAACGCAGTGTCATTCTGCTGGAATTTCTGATCGAGTCGATCATCCTTTGTATTTTAGGTGGAATTGTTGGCTTGGGTATGGTGTACGGTCTACTGCTGATTTTGGAAGAGTCCATGCCAGTTCCCATTTACCTCGATTGGATGAATGTTATTTTCGGTGTCGGACTTTCCATTATCGTAGGGGTGCTGTCCGGGTTTATTCCAGCCTTCAGAGCTGCCCACATGGACCCTGTGGTTGCTATCAGGCACAGTGGCTGATCTGAACACAGCCTTCATTGCTGTGCTTTGTCTCAGAAAATCATGTTGAAGAAATGCCGTTCATCCATGAATGGCATTTTACCTGCTTCATGTTTTCAAAACTCATGATAATGTGCTCACCGTGTGGTTTTTCGACGTAGAAACAATTGCTACGCATGAAAACACGGTTAAAAAAATGAACAAAATACAGCTCTCCGGTGTGCACTGATTGCACCGGAAAAATTCCTGCCTGCTGACAAATTCTTTTAATAGAACTACGGCCAATTGCTGCTCCGACACTTTTAAATGATATTCGTTCGAAATGGAGATAAGCTAAACCAGAAAATGGTGACAAATCGCACCTGCCGTGAGTGGTGAGTATTTTGGCCTAACTTTTGGAAAACTGTAAACGATCCTTGTCATTCCCACCCAAGTTTTCCCACCTCCCTACCATTTTATCACATAAGTTAAAATAAGAATCAACCTATGACAAAGCTTTTTCCACTCACTATCCTGTGCCTGTTACTCATATGCAGTATACTAAGCGCACAGTCTCCCATTGGCCATTTAACAATAACCACTGGAATTGGATTGACCCCAACTTATGTTGGAAAAACAGCCCATACGGACATACCCGCCCTAAGTTTACAGGCAGGATACCGTATTTCAAGGAGTTTTTCCATGCAAGGATTTGTGGGACATTCTGCCTCCTCATCTACACCTAAAGCGTTCTCAGATGGTATAGAATCACAGGTCTCTAACAAAACAACTGCTTTTGGCCTCAAAGCCCAATGGCACCGTGATTTTACCGACCAACTCGAAATGTATGGAGGGGTGATGCTGGGATACGCAACATACAAGCTAAAAGAAATCGACCTGAGCAACGGAAAAGAAATTATTAGAACGACCGATGCCCCGTCCCCTTACGACCCCAACGCTCCTGATGGACAAGCCATTTTCGGCGGATTTGTCGGATCAAAATATTGGTTCACTCGCCATATAAGTCTTTTTGGTGAATTGGGATATGGCGTTTCCATTTTGACCGCCGGATTTTCATTCCGATTATAGCAACCGGTGCCGGACCGGAAAAGATAAACATGACCATTTATTAACCAATTGTTCTTTTTGCCTAACCAGATTGAACAAAAGCTTCGACGGGTTTCCGTGGGAGCTTTTTCTATTTTTGCACGTTCGATTTTTTTCATCCAAAAACAAGCAATCAATGATCAAAAATAACGAGTGGTCAACTCTCAAAAATTCCGACAATTTATTTCTCATTGCCGGACCTTGTGCTATCGAAAGCCGGGATCTTACTTTTGATATTGCCGGTACCGTAAATGACATGTGCAAGCAGCTCGGAATTACTTACATTTTTAAAGGCTCTTACCGTAAAGCCAATCGCTCACGGCTCGATTCATTCACTGGCATTGGCGATGAAAAAGCATTACAGCTGCTACAGGAAGTCGGTAAACATTTCGGCATTCCGGTCACAACAGATATCCATGCCGACGAAGAAGCAGCAATGGCTGCCAATTATGTGGACATTTTGCAAATTCCTGCTTTTCTCTGCCGTCAGACCAGCTTATTAGTGGCTGCAGCAGAAACGGATAAAATAGTCAATGTAAAAAAAGGGCAATTTCTAAGCCCGGGAGCCATGAAATGGGCAGTCGAAAAAATCAGACAATCTGGTAATGAAAAAGTTATGCTGACGGAGAGAGGAACCACTTTTGGCTATCAGGATTTGGTCGTTGATTTTCGCAGTATTCCAATTATGCAGTCACACAACGTGCCCGTCATTCTCGACTGCACGCATTCACTGCAACAACCCAATCAGGTCAGGGGTGTTACCGGAGGACAACCGGAATTGATCTCAACCATTGCCCGGGCAGGTGTAGCAGCTGGTGCCGATGGTATTTTTATTGAAACCCACCCCACCCCATCCAAAGCCAAATCCGACGGCGATAACATGTTGCCAATCAATCAGTTAAAACCGCTCTTGGAACAACTGATCCGCTTGAAAAAAGTCATTGCTTCTTTCTGAAAACACCAGGCGTCACGCTTTTTTTGTGTGCAGATAAAATATCAGGGGAATTTCACCGAACAATAATGATTTTAGTCATGTTGCGATTGTATGGTCTTTTCATTAATTTGCCATTGATTATTTTATTAATGCTTGACTTTACGACTGATATTGCCTACCTTTAAAGCGTTCGGCAAAATATCTGTCATATCCTGACGGCATCCCATCACAAAATACCGTTCATTATGAAAGCAAGATCTTTATTCTCCATCATCCTTACCTTAATCGCATCCGTTCAAATTAGTGGTCAGCAAAATGCTGAAAAGACACTGGTCAAGGCTTTCAACTTAAATGGAATCCAAAGCGTCCTGATTGATATCGAAACCGAAAATGAAGTAGTTGTAAAAGAATGGGGGCAGGAACAAATGAGGGTTTTAATGTCTGTCTCTTTAGGAAATGGGTCTGATCAAATGTTGAAATCATTGGTCAAGGTGGGACGTTACAACCTGGATTCAGTTGATGACGGAGGCGAACTGAGAATTTTTCTCCCCGGTTTTGATAGAGAAGTAAAGCTGCGGAGCGGAGATCGCCTAATTGAAAATATTAACTTCGAAATTTACGCACCGGCAAATATTTTGGTAAAAAGTAAAGGAAATGATTCTATCGCCGAAAAATCCGGTTCCAACTTTTAAGATCAAAAAACAAAAAGCAACAGCACAGCGTTAACATCAGCGCTGTGCTTTTTTTTTGCACCTGCGGGAACACAACATAAATTTACCTTTACCCGAACGTTTATAAAAAGTCTTTACAGCCGCAAAATTTCCAACATTGAAAAGACCGGAGACTTCATCCAGGTTTCTTTCAGAACTAATTTTTAAGATGTCAAACAAAAAGATAATAACCTTTCTTCCTCTGCTTCTCTGCTTTCTGCACCTACAGGCCCAACTTGAAAAAACCATCCACCAGACTTTTTTCATCGCGGATGCATCTTCCATAACTGTTGAGCTGATTGGCGACAGCATTGCGATAGTGCCCTGGGCGGGGAATACGATCCTCACCGAAACAAAAATTGAGTTGTACGATGCTTCCCCATCCATTTTAGCTCATTTTACGGACAAAGAAAAACGGTACGTAATCGATGCAGATACATCTGCCAATCAATTTCGCCTCTTCAACATCCAACAGGAACGAAAGCCTATCCGTACCCGCCATGGAGAATGCCCGGAAATAGTTCATATCAGGGTATTTGTCCCGGAAAATTTCGAGAAAGAAAGTGATTACAAATTGGTCAGAATAAACGAGCATTAAAACTTTTCCAAAGCGGCTCTCCCCTGTCAAAACGCTTACCACACAACCTTATCGACCACCGTTAACTAAACGAAACATCCATCAATTCCTTGAGGGGTAAAAACTTCAATCATAACTTCCTGTGTGATTCATTTGGTTTCCCTGATTCAC
>JBFIJS010000091.1:0-9752 GCA_041600595.1 Saprospiraceae bacterium
TAAAAATCGTCCACAAAATCTTGTTTCCCGCCAGGATACTTCCTTTCAAGGTCCCAGAGACTTTAGACACCCCTACCCGGCGACGGTAGTTGACGGGGACTTCCGTGCATTTCAGGTGCTGCTTGGCTGCTTTTACCTGCATTTCTACCGTCCAGCCATAATTTTTATCTTCCATATTCAACGCCATGAGTTTGTCCCAACGAATGGCCCGAAAAGGGCCAAGATCGGTAAAATGGTATTTGAAAAACAAATGTATCAGGTTGGTGGCCAGCCAGTTACCAAAAATTTGCTGGGGCTGCATGGCTCCTTTTTCCAATTGACCCAGCGCCCGGGAGCCGATGACCATGTCATAGCCCTCCTCAATAATCGGGCGTACAACGTCTGGCAACTCCTCAGGGTGATCGGAATAATCTCCATCCAGAAAAACCACGATCTCGGGTTGTTCTTCGACCGGTTTATTTTTCAGATAAGCTAACCCTTTAAGGCAGGCATTACCGTAGCCAGGCAGGGGTTGATCCACGACAGTGGCGCCGTGGGCCAGTGCCACTTCCCGGGTGTTGTCCTTACTGTTGTTATTACAAACTACTACTTCACGGACATATTCCCGGGGAATATCGTTGAGCACCAGCCCGATGGACCGCTCCTCATTATAGGCAGGAATGATTACGACAATATTTGGTGTTGAATGCTGAATGGTATTTCTTGAATGGTGAGGGGCGAAGTTCTGAAAAAAGAACCATTCTTTCTCTTTCAGGGGGTACTCCAACGGCTTTAAACATTACCAAGCTGATCTTTTTTAAAAAATACCCACCTCCAAAAAAGTGATGGTGGATAAAAACGACAACCCTGCCAGCGTCAGTGCGATCACTGCCGGAAATTTATTTTTATCGTGCTTTAATCCACGCAGGCCAAATATCAGGGCCAGCAGCCACCCTGTAAAAACCATGAAATTTCCGATCCCGGTACCGATGAGCAGCCCGACCAGGCCACCTCCCAAAAACAAAAGCGCTTTGCCACCAAACGACAACTTCTTTTTCTCCTGCGTATCCTGCCCGACTGATTGGCGATTTTTTTGCAAAAACCATCGCACCTTTCCCCACTTTTTCGCAAAATGCCCGTTAGACGATTTTGTCCGGACCATACTTTTATTTACTGAAAAAACGCCGGAGCGCCCGGGACAGCCTTCAAAACAGGCAGCTCCATTGCCGTTCTGGCTGTGCAGACAGAGGATAAAGATTATTGTCAGGGGAAAGTACTGCCGGATATTTCGGTACATGAGCATTCAGATTGAGAGGATTGGCCTACTGCGCAGATCGGCATAATGTAGCCAGCCGAGGCAATAAGCATGAAAAAGGCGACGCAAAATAACTGAAAAATCCCGACGGTATCGGTCACATCAAATATTCAACCTCAATTACCCTATTTTTACCGCTGCAAAATTCGTCCGGGGTGTTGGTTGGACCATTCTCAACAGGTCAACGAATCCGCGGCAACATCCATTTATGAAGTACATTTTCTTAGCTATTCCACTATATTTTTTACTCTTTTCCTGCAACCCGGATGAGTCCTTTACGACATCCGGCGACGACAAGCTGGAGTTTTCGGTGGATACCCTCTTTTTTGATACAGTATTTACGGAAATTGGATCGGCGACCCGTTTTTTTCGGGTGTACAACCGGGCCAACCAGAGTATTCGTATCAATCAGATTTCGCTGAAAGGAAACAACCAATCGAAGTTCAACCTCAATGTCGATGGTATTCCCGGTGACTCCCACGAAGAAGTGATCATTTACCCCAACGATAGTATTTATGTGTTTGCGGAAGTAAAGATCAACCCGGACGACCCGCTTTCCGAGAGTCCTTATTTCGTATTCGATGAAGTTATTTTCCAGACCAATGGCAACACCCAATCGGTCACGTTGGCGGCCTGGGGGCAAAACGCCAATTATTTCCCCAGTCGTTTTCATAAGGACAGTGTGGCCGTTTTTACCTGCAATGGCGAGCTCACCTGGGATGACCCCAAGCCCTACGTATTGTACGGAATCGTGGCTTTTGTAGATTGCCAGTTAAACATTCCGGCGGGAGCCCGCATCCATGTGCACGGTGGTTTGTCCAGGGTAACGGATGACATGGGCAACCCGGTTATTTACAATTCCGGCCGGCTGGTGATAGGTGAAAATGCCCGGATCAATGTACAGGGAACGCTGGAAAACCCGGTCATTTTTGAGGGTGATCGCACAGAAGACGATCTGGGGTTCGATTTTGATAATGCAGACGGGCAATGGACCGGCATCATATTTTCGGCAGGCAGCCAGGGAAATGTTATAGAACATGCCGTTGTAAAAAATTCCCTCTTTGGTATGTATGTAGACTCATCGGCTGAGCTTTCTCTGAAAAATGTCACGGTGGCCAATACTTCAGGCCCGGGCCTGTTTGCCTACCACGCTACGGTTCAGGCTGAGAACTGTCTGTTTTACAACAACAACACCAATGCCGTCCAGCTTATTTTTGGCGGCGACTACAGTTTTGATTATTGTACCCTGGCCAATTTTGGGACCGACGCCTCGGCGCTGAGCATGACCAACGGCACCTGCTACGATCCCGATTGTGTACAGGCCGCTGCTTATCGCCTCAATGCCCGTTTCCGCAACAGCATCATTTACGGTTCGTTGGCGGATGAAATTTTCCTGCTCGATTTTACCGGCAATCAGGGAGCGGATCGCTCGGCCTTCAATTATAGTTTTGAAAAATGCATCATCCGGGCCCGAGATATTGATAATGCCAATACGGGATACCCCGACTTTTACGAATACTGCGACTGCTTCAACGCCCAACCCAGTGACGACCTCTTCGTCAGCATCAGCAAAGATGATTACCGCCTCGATACCCTGTCCGTTGCGGAGCAGAAGGCGGTACCGCTTGATGGCATCCTGTTCGACCTGGAAGGCAATGACCGTGATCCGGTCAATCCGGACATTGGCTGCTACGAATACCAATACCAATAGGGTTCAGACCAGAGCAAACCGGCGGCTGTCTTTTTTCTAAACACCCGCACCATGTACCACAAAAAAAGCGGTCATCCATTTGCTGGATGACCGCTTTTTCATTCGAAGTATCAGGAAAACTTACTGGGCAGCGACCTGGGTGTTGGCAACCAGGTTGATTTTCAGCTTCACGTCGTCAGCGATCAATTGATCTTTGACGGTTCCGATGATCCCTGAGCCAAAGTTTACACCCCACTCTGTCCGGTTGATCGTGAACTCAGGCGTGGCCACCATCAGGCTACCTTCATTGACCGTAACCTGAGCAGGAATTTCAATGCTTTTGGTCGTTTCTTTCAACGTCAGGTTGCCCTTGACGGTGTAGTTAGCATCCGGATTTCCTTCCAGAGGCTGGAGACCAGTCATTTCAAATTTACCGGTAGGAAATTTTTCCACTTCAAAGAAATCACCGGACTTGAGGTGACCTTCAAGCTTCATTTTCTTATCAGGTGTTTCAGCCAGATCGGTGCACTCCAATGAAGTTACGTCGATCACGAAGTTACCACTTTCAGGCACACCGTCGGCAGCCTTGATGGTTCCTCCCTGCAACTTGATGGTACCAACGTGGCCATATTTGCCGGGCTTGTACCCTTCCCAGTTGATGACGCTGCTTTCGGTATTGACCGTGTAAGCCGTAGATGTAGCAGTTGCCTCGGCGGCCTCTTCGGTGGCTTCAGTCGTTTTGGCAGCATCGCCGGAAGGAGTGTTTTGGCAGGCAGTAAACATACCAGCCAACAAAATCATAAGAAAAAACAAATTCTTCATTACTGTAGTTTTTATTAGTTGTGAAAAAAGTTGTGTCGTTTATTGCGATATTACAATAAGTTCGGTAAACAGTTGAATACTTAAAATGTTAACTAAATCGCCCGAATAGTGTGAATATAATTTTAATGTATACATTATATTTTTTTTGTAAAAATGCTGAACAACGTAAAATCAGGCCTGCAGGACAAGATAAATGAGCTTTCCACAGAACCTTTTTTATTGCTCATTGAAAAGCCGCACACCTCACAACCGCTCGCAATAAGTCAAAAAAATGCTTTTGGGTCTGCCTGTTCGGCATAACGGAATTTAACAACTGATAAAACAGGACGCACCAGCTTCCACCACCTTTCCATGAAGAAACACCTTCAAAAAATAAAGAGCTTTTTCAAACAAGGCACCTCACCTCAGGCACTGGCGCTGAGCACGACGATTGGTGTGATGCTGGGCTTGTTTCCGGTGTTGGGCATAACAACCTGGCTCATCCCCCTGATCGCCCTGCGGCTGCGGTTGAATGTAGCGCTGATGCTGGCCCTGAGTTACCTGGCATGGCCTCTGCAAATCTTACTCATCATACCTTTTTTACGGTTGGGAGAATGGATCTGGGAAATGCCGCCTTTTCCTTTGTCATTGGAAAAATTGCAGGCGTCCTTCGAAGCGAGTTTTCTGGGAGCGATCAACGAATTTTGGGAAGCCAACCTGTGTGCCGCCGGTGGATGGCTGATTGTGATGGTACCCGTCGGACTGGCACTTTATACTATTTTGCTACCTGTTTTTAAGTATTTTTTAAACCGGCAGAAAGTGTAATTTTATCCTCATTAAACCCCATTCCTTTTCAAGCGTTATTCCACCGTATCACACTCGGATTTTAAAGTCCGACCACTCGTCTGCCGACTTTCCATCCGAGAGAAACAACCAAGTTAAATTTCGCCGGAGCCTGCCATCCGGATCACAAGACTATATTTTATGACGCCACCCAACAAAGATTACGATCAGCCTGAAATCATTGAAAACGAAGATTTTTTGGACGAAACCAACGGAGAAGATACCATTGAGCAGTCTTCTTTCAGCAAAGAAGTTCAGCCCTTAAAGCGTACACTGCCTACCAATCTGACGGTGTTGCCCGTTTTCCAAAAACCCGTTTTCCCGGGCATTCCAACTCCGCTTACTTTTTCCGGTGAAGCGACCATCAAAGCCATTAAAGAGGCGATTGAAAAAAACCAGGGCTACGTTGGGGTGGTGCTCGCCAACGAGACAAATACCGACGGGGAATTGGAGTACCACCAAATTGGAACAGCCTTCCAGATTCTGCGAGTAGCCCCGGTCGCACCCCAGATTATACAAGTCGTCGGACAGGGAATTACCCGTTTCACCAAAAAGAAGGTGTTGTATGTGCAGCCCCACATCAAGTGGGAGGTGGAATATTACCACGAACCCAATGAACCTGTGACACCGGAGTTGAAAGCCTACATGCTGTCCATTGGTTCCGAGCTGAAGTCGCTCCTGCAACTCAATCCGATTTTCAAGGAACAACTCAATATGGTTGTGGCTCAGCTCAACTACGACGAACCGGGGTTGACTATGGATGTTATCTCCAGCTTATTGACAGCCAGCTCGGAAAAACTGCAAGAGCTGCTCGAAACCTTTGGCCTCTACGAAAGGGCCAATTCACTGCTGCGCTTGATTAAGGAAGAACTCGAAGTCGCTCAAATTCAGGAGAAAATCCAGAAAGAAATCGACACCCAGGTCAACAAGCAACAAAAAGAATTTTTCCTGCGGGAACAACTCCGTGCCATCAAAAAAGAACTCGGCATGGAGAAGGAGGAAAGCGAAACTGAAATTGAAAAAATACAGAAGCGGCTGGAAGGAAAACAACTTTCTGAAGAAGCCCAGAAAGTTGTAAATGAGGAATTGGAAAAACTAAAAACACTCAGTGCCCAGTCACCGGAATTTGGGGTTACCCGCAACTACCTTGAATTAATTGCTGAACTGCCCTGGGGTATCTATTCTGAAGATAATCAGGACATTAATAAGGCCAGAAAAATTCTCGATGCCGACCATTACGGGCTTTCCGACGTCAAAGAACTGATCCTCGAGTTTCTCAGCGCCATCATCAAACGTGGCAGCATTGGCGGCAGCATCATTTGTCTGGTCGGCCCACCGGGTGTCGGTAAAACGTCCATCGGGCAAAGCATTGCTGATGCCCTGGGCCGGAAGTTTTTCCGCTTTTCTGTAGGTGGTATGCGAGACGAGGCAGAAATCAAAGGCCATCGCCGGACGTACATCGGAGCGATGGCGGGCAAGCTGATCCAGGCCCTCAAACGGATGGAGACCTCCAACCCCGTCATTATGCTCGATGAGATTGACAAGATCGGCAGCAGCTTTCGGGGCGACCCGGCCAGTGCTTTGCTCGAAGTACTCGACCCCGCTCAGAATGCTACATTTCTCGATCATTACCTCGACATACCATTCGATCTTTCCAAGGTCCTTTTCGTAACGACCGCCAACCAGCTGGATACCATTCCGGCTCCCCTGCTCGACCGGATGGAAGTCATTCGGTTGAGTGGCTATATCCTGGAAGAAAAAGTGCAAATCGCCAAGAAATACCTCATTCCCCGGCAGCTGAAAGAAAATGGATTTAAGGCCAGAGATGTTAAGTTTAAAGATGCGGCGATCAAAATGATTGCCGACAAATACGCCCGGGAAGCAGGGGTCCGGAACCTGGAAAAACAGATCAGGAAAATCGTCCGGAAGGTGACCATGAAATCGGCCGAGAACGGCCAGAAAACCTTTACCATCAACACTGCCGACGTGGAGAACTATCTGGGTAAACCTATTTTCTCTACGGAAAAACTCTACCCCAAACCAATTCCCGGTGTGGTGCTGGGCCTGGCCTACACGGCTTTTGGCGGTGCCACTTTATACATCGAAGCGGCTGCAGTGACGAGTAAAGGAGGGGGCTTTAAACAAACCGGACAACTCGGCGACGTGATGAAAGAAAGTGCACAAATTGCCCACAGCTACATCCGGTCCTTACTGACCAATATGAACCCGCCCAATACTTTTTTTGACGATCATGCCATCCACCTGCACGTTCCCGCCGGTGCTACACCAAAGGACGGACCCTCTGCGGGAATTACCATGGCCCTGGCTTTATACTCCCTGGCAACACAAAAGGCAATCAAAAATAACCTGGCCATGACCGGTGAACTGACCCTGACCGGCAAAGTGCTGCCCATCGGCGGTGTGAAAGAAAAAACCATCGGGGCCCGGCGTGTTGGTATTAAAAACCTGATTTTTCCTATCGATAATAAAAGGGACTTTGAAGAATTGCCCGAGTACATCAAAAAGGGGCTGACCGTTCACTTTGCGGATTATTTCGAGGATGTACTGGAAGTGGCCTATGGGAAAAAGAAAAAATAATCTGTAAGGATAATATGCGATGTGCCATGGATCGGGTTTTTAACTTAAGTACTTTGATGCAATACTTGCCATGCAAATTAGCGGGGCACTTGAAGTGACCCGCTAATCCCGTTGGCCAATCCCGCTTTATTTATAAAAGTGCTAAAAAAGGTAAGGCAACCGTTCGGTTTCATAAATTGCCGGCCGGCGAAAATGACGATGCAGCCCGGTGTTCTTCCGTAGTGGGTGAACAAAGGGATTAGTCCTCTGTTTCGCTGTTGAATTTTGAAAAATCAGTTAACCAACCACTCATCTAATGCAAACGAAACTCCTGTCCCTTTTCTTCCTTACTTTCATCGCCCTGCAATGCACGTCTCAGGACAGTATGACGACCGGCGATCCCATGCCTCCGGTCACCCCTACCCCTCCGGCCAAGACCTATACATATCTCGCCCTCGGCGACTCCTACACGATCGGACATTCGGTTGCAGAGGAAGAGCGGTTCCCGGTTCAGTTAGCCGACCGGTTGCAGGAAGAAGGTTTTGACGTCGCCGAAACCCGGATCGTGGCCAAAACCGGCTGGACAACCGATGAACTCCAAAACGGTATCGCCAATGCATCAGAATTGCGGGATACCTACCAATTGGTCTCGCTGCTGATTGGCGTCAACAACCAGTACCGGGGCCGCCCGGTTGAAACCTATCGCCCCGAATTTACCGCATTGCTGAACCAGGCCGTAGATTTTGCCGGCGGTCGAAAAGACCGGGTGTTCGTGGTTTCGATTCCGGATTACGCATTTACCCCTTTTGGCAACGGGAACCCCGACATCAGCGAAGGCATCGACGAATACAATGCCGCCAATAAAGAGATCACGGAAGAAATGGGAATCGCCTATTTTGACATTACCCCTATTTCCAGGTTGGGATTACAGGAAAAAGAACTGGTCGCAGATGACAACCTGCACCCCTCCGGCGAACAATACCGGCGTTGGGTGGAACTGATGCTGCCGGGCGTCAGGAAGCTGTTGGAGGAGTAAAAAACAACTGAATAAATGGTGGAGCAGACCGCCTGTATCACATTCTGTTTCCATTCGACGAACCACACATGGCCCTGTCAGGAATCCAATGCTACCTCAGTGAAACCAAAGCTATCGACGTCAAACAGCCCTAAATCGGTCATTTTCAGGGAAGGAATGACGGGCAGGGCCAGGAAAGAAAGGGTCATAAAAGGTGCTTTCAGGGTACAACCCAGCACTTTTTTCGCCCATTGATCGATGGCTGCGTATTTTTCCGCCAAAACATATCCATCCAACGGGCTCATCAGTCCGGCGATCGGCAGGGGCAGCACTTTCACCTCACCCTTCCCTCCGACGGCTGCAATACCTCCCTTGGCCCGGATGATTTCATTGACCGCCAGACACAACCATTCGTCAGACGTTCCAATGGCCACTATGTTATGTGAGTCGTGGGCCACACTCGAAGCCAGTGCCCCGTTTTTCAAGCCAGTGCCCCGGACAAATCCAACCGCCGGCGGGGCATTTTCTGCATACCGGTTGACGACCGCTATTTTCAAAACATCCTGCTCCGGATCGGCCTGCAGTAAGCCATTTGTTACCAGTACGGTCGCTGTTGCAGCATTGGTTACTATTTCTCCGTCCAAAACCTGGATCACCCGGACAGTTGCCAATGAGGTTGCTGGCTCCGGGCCGCGGGAAACCGGCAGGGCAAAATCTTTTTTTTCTTTTGGTAAAACACGGAAGCGGTTGGGCGTAGCCGACGGCTGATGAGGCAGCAGGGATTGTCCTTTTTCCGCCACCAGTTGACCGTTGATCCAGGTAGCCGAGACTTTCATGGTTGCCAGTTCCTCCACCAGGATAAAATCGGCAGGATCGCCTTCCCGCAACAATCCGACGGGGAGCCGGTAATGTTCAACCGGCAGCAGGCAAGCTGCCCGCAGCACATCAAACAGGTCACAACCTTTAGCCAGGGCGCGGGCAACCAATTGGTTGATATGTCCATGAATCAGATCGTCCGGATGCTTGTCGTCGCTGCAAAACATAACCTGAGCCGGGTATTCCTTCAGGAGTGGCCAGAGCGCCGCAAAATTTTTGGCAGCACTCCCCTCCCGGATGAGGATTTTCACCCCGAGTTCCGCTTTTTCTTTTCCTTCTTCATAAGTAAAACATTCGTGGTCAGTTGTGATGCCCGTCGAAAAATAACTGACGGCTCCGGTCCCCCGCAATCCCGGAGCGTGCCCGTCAATCGGTTTATTGAGCTTTTTGGCAGCGGCCAGTTTAGCCATCACCTCTGGCTCCCGTGACAATACGCCGGGGAAATTCATCATTTCGGATAAATACCCGATATCGGGACGTTGCAACAAATCCTCTACCGCCCGGGCATTCAGGGTATCGCCAGCTGTTTCAAAAGTGGTAGCAGGCACACAGGAAGGGGCACCGAAACAAAATTTCAAGGGAACCTTACTGGCTTCGGCCAGCATAAACTCGACCCCGGCGACACCAATGACATTGGCAATTTCGTGGGGATCGGA
>JBFIJS010000092.1:0-9743 GCA_041600595.1 Saprospiraceae bacterium
CCCCTCTGAAACCAAGTCAAAGTACAACTTATCTTTGCTCATGCGCTTACTAAAAAAAATATGCTGCCGGCTTTACAGTATAGCCATTTTATTCCCATCCGGCAAAAGAGGCTTCGTGTCGAAAACAGTTTTCCTGTTACTGTTGCTCGGCCCGTTGGGGGCAGGTGCCCAAAACTCGGTCGGCTTGATCTCCATCGACCAGGGGAAAACAACCGGAGGCTACAATCTTATTTATCCGGAAAATCAGCCCAATGTTTTCCTGCTGAATGAATGTGGCGAACTCGTCCACTCCTGGACGGATGCCAATAATACCCGCCCCGGTAAAACGGCTTACCTCCTGGAAAACGGTAACCTTTTAAAGAGTAAAACCAGTGGTAATATCATTGGCTCTTTTGGAGCCGGTGGCACAGGGGGGCTCGTGGAAATTTACTCCTGGGAAAACGACCTGTTATGGTCTTATCAGGTAGCCGATTCCCTCAACCGCCAACACCACGACGTGCATTTTATGGAAAACGGGCATGTGCTGATGATCGTTTGGGAGCGGAAATCCTTTGACGAAATTATCGAGAAGGGTTTTGATACCCTCAACAACACGCAGGAAGAGCTGTGGCCAGATTATATTCTGGAAATAAATCCCGAGAATGACGAACGGGTGTGGGAATGGCACGCCTGGGACCACTTGATCCAGGATTTTGATTCTACTAAACTGAACTACGGGGAGGTCAGCGCTCACCCCGGATTGATCGATCTCAATTACCAGAAATTATCGGGTCAGCGCGCAGATTTTATGCATACAAACGCCATTGATTACGACCCGGTAAAGGATCAGGTAATTCTGAGTGTCCGGAATTACAACGAAATATGGATCATTGATCACAGTACCACCACGGCAGAAGCAGCAGGTCACACCGGGGGCAACAGTGGAAAAGGGGGAGACTTACTTTTCCGGTGGGGCAATCCGGAAGCATATAAAATGGGGCAGCCCGAAGACAGAAAATTATTTTTACAACATGATGTGCAATGGATCGATAATCTGGTCGACAGCAACTATGAACACTTTGGGAAAATAGTGCTCTACAATAATTTTTTGGGCTCCAACCTTTCACTGGGTCAGATACTGGAGCCCCAATGGGATGATCTTTCCAAATCTTTTGCAATGGACAATGGCGTCTTTTTGCCAGAGGGATTTACAAGCACCATTTCCCATCCCGATACGAGCAAAAACTTTTCGGGCACGGGCTCAAGTATCCAGATTATTGAGAATGGACACGTCCTGATGTGTGCATCCATACGGGGTTTTATTTTCGAGCTGACGCCCGATGGAGAAGTGGTCTGGGAATACAAAGTACCCCTGCGAAATGGATTCCCTGTGCCACAGGGTTTTGAACTGTCTCCTCTTGATAATTACACTTTCAGGTGCCAACGCTATCCGTCTGATTATGCGGGGCTCGCAGGAAAAGATCTGAGTGCCAAAGGTTATCTTGAATTGGAACCCAACGACGTTTTTTGTCAACTTACAGCAGCAAAGGAAAACGCCAAAAACGATCCCGGCCTGAAAATATACCCCAATCCATTTTCACAGTACCTGACGATTGAGACAGCAAGGAATGATGGGCATTTTGTGGAAATTTTTAATCACTATGGTCAGCTTTATTTTTATGCGAATATGCCCGGTAATAAATTGCAGCTCAATACCGCCGACTGGCCAAAGGGGATTTATCTGGTTAAAATAGAAGGGGTGGTTGTCCGGAAAATTATTCTTCAATAATTATTTTTTCGGCAAAAAATGCGGCACCAATTTTTAAATGAATAAAATAAATACCGCTTTTTATATTTTTATTTTCGAAAGTGACAACCTTTTGTTCAGGACCAATCCTGCGTTTTTCCACCAGATGACCAACCAGGTCGTATAGTATAACTTCCCCCGTTTGGCCTTTTGGCAGGTTGTTTAAATAAACAGAAAAAGACCCGTTGGAAGGATTGGGAGCAAGGGAATATTGAAAAGGTAATTCCCTGTTTTCGACTGTGCGGACCAGCGTTGTTGTGCTGGTGTCTTCCAAAATATAAAGGTGTTGATTGGCCTCTATTCCATATATGGTCTGAGAACGCTTTCCCCCTGTCCACACCACTCGCAAACTGTCGACATATTCCGTGTCGCCCAATCCGAAATGCGCCCGACTGGACACTTGCGAGGCGTGGCTGCTGCCGCCACTTATTTCTTGTAATAATGTTTTATCGCCGGCATAGACATATACTTTTGATCCATAGGCATCGCGGTTTACCTCTACACCTTCCAATGTGACCTGCAACCAATTATTCAAATGACCTTTTTGGTTTTTATACAGGATGGTGGCCCAGTCATAGCCACCGTTGACGGGTACATTCAAAACGACTGCCAGTATATCCAGATCCCCGTCGTTGTCGTAGTCGGAATAAGATACACCTCTGGTGGCATATCGGTTTTCTATGCCATATGCTTCGCCTACATCTGTAAATTCGAGGTTGCCATTATTTAAAAATAATTTGTCATTTTGAAAAATATAAGTATTTAAAAAAGAGGGGCCTGGCACATATCCATTGCCCACATATAAATCAAGGTCAGCGTCATTGTCAATATCAAGAAAGACGGCTCCCCAGCCAACGGCCATGAGGCTGTCTTCGATAATCCACTCGTCGCCGGTTCCACTTTCATCAGCAATATTTGCAAAAAAAGTACCCTCGTTTTTTAATAAAATATTTTTACCAAAATTAGTAATATAAAAGTCCAGGTCGAGGTCGTTATCAATGTCGCCAACAGCAATTCCCATGCTGTAAATGCTGTTGTCAGCGCCATAATTTTCAGCCACGTCGGAAAAAATTGATTCTTCAATATTATTTTGAAATAATTTATTTGGCTGGATAAATTCGCCAAAATCATTTCCCAGTAAAATATCCATGTCGCCATCCATGTCAAAATCCGTAGCAGCGACGGCGAGTGCACAGCCATTGTCATTTAAGTTTAAGTTGGCGGATTTTTCTACAAAAAAACCATTGCCTAAATTGTGATAAAACCTGTTTTCGAAACACTCGTGATTAAAGCCAATAATTTGTCCGTTATCATCATACAAAAAGGCGGCGTTTGACACATAGCTAACGGTGTAAATATCCAGTAGCCCGTCGAGGTCATAATCAATAAAAGTAGCCCCCATGCACTGGGTATTGTCTTTAGGGGAAGAATGGTTCCAGATGTCGGTAAAGGTGCCGTCGCCATTATTTTTAAACAATAAATTCCGGCCCGTTGGTTCGAAATCTGAAAACCAGGTCGTCACGAATAAATCTTTATAGCCGTCGTTGTCGATATCGCCGGCAATAACGCCGGTAGTATAATATAATTTAGTAATGACAAATCCCGCATCGATACTGTTGTAGGTAAAGGTACCGTCGCCATTATTGACATAAAAATGATCCCGTTCATTTCCGGCGGTAATATAGAGGTCATCGTCCCCGTCATTATCATAGTCAAAAAAAGTAGCCCCGCCACCCAGGAAACCGGCGTGTTTGACAATATGGTCAATACGGGCGCTGTCCTGATATTCCACAAAAAACTGGGTGTAGCCTTTTTGACAGAAGAAAAAGAAAATAAAACTAAAATATATTTTACCGTAAAACCGGATGGTTACAATTTGATCCATTTTTCCGTGTATTTTTTTCCTTGATGATCAACGGATAATATAAAATATATCCCCGGGGGATAATCCGCTATATTTATTTCTCCGGAGATCCCCGGGGTGGGTACAGACTTCATGAGCCATCCCTGGCTGTTGAGGATGTAGATTTGGGAAACGACGCCTCCCTGGTTGGTGAAGAACAAGGATTTGGTGGCGGGATTGGGGAAAAAAGAAAATGGCTTATTTAAATGGTCGGACACGGTACTGGTCGGCGGCAAGATTAGCTCCACATCCTCATCGACCAGTATCTCACCGTTGGTTGTACTTCCCTCCACGACGATGATCGATTCGCCTTCTCTGACGTCGTACAGCCGGTCCATGTGCCCGGTCGGCCAGGTGATAAGGATGGAGTCTGCCTGTTCGTTGGCTTGTAAACCAATGATTTCGGTCAGGGAGTTTTGCCCCATAAAACCATTACCGCAGAGGGTGTAGCGCATTTGGTACCGGCCTCCGCTGAACACTTCGATCCTGGAGCCGATGGCATCCCGGTTACTCAAAACACCCTGTAATTTTATTTTGAGCCAGTGGTTGTTCCCCCCGTTATTCCTCCACAACTGGGTGTAAAAAGGAGTTTGGTTTATCACGGCAATGTCGGGGAAACCGTCCTGGTTAAAGTCGCCGATGGCGGTGTTGTAGGTGATCGTCGTATCTCCGGAAAACCCGGCGCCCGGTTCGGAGAAAGTATTGTTGCCATTATTTAAGTAAAAAGTATTGGATTGGGCTATATCCCCGTAGTTGGCTGCTGTTACATAAAGGTCGAGGTCCTGGTCGTTGTCGGCATCGAGAAAAACGGCCCCCCAGCCTGTACGTTGCGGAAAGGTGACGCCGGCAAAAACAGCCGAGTTGCCAAACCGGACCTGCCCCCCTCCGCCGGGTCCGATATTATGGAGCAACGCACTGCCTCCGTTGGCGGTGTTGGTGATATAGATATCAATCCAGCCATCATTATTGTAATCGCCGGGGGCGACACACATGGCATCCATTTTCAGATCGCTGTTGGAAGCGGCGCTGACGTCCGTGAAAGTGCCATCGCCATTATTTTCCAGTAAAACATTGGCAATATTGAATTTATCGTGCGCCGTGTAAATGTCGGGCCAGCGATCGTTGTTGTAATCGATGAAAGCCGAACAAAAGGGCACCTTCCCGCCGTCGGTGGTCTGCGATGCTTCGGTAATATCCGTGAAGGTACCATCGGCATTGTTTTTAAATAAATAGTGCCGGTTGTCGGAAGTCATAAAGGGAATGCGGTCGTGATAATACAAATCCAGCCAGCCGTCCCGGTCAATGTCGCCAAAGCAGGCACCGAACGTATTATAATCATTGATCGGCAGGCCTGCCTTTTCGGTGATGTCTTCGAAGACGAGCTGGCCCAGGTTTTCGTACAAACGGTTGGCACTGCCGTAGTGGGCGACATAAAGATCGTAGTCGCCGTCGTTGTCGAAATCGACCCACAGGAGTTGTTTGGCTTGCCCGGTATCGGGCACGGGTGGCATGATAGCGGTGAAACCGTTCCCGTTGTTTTTATAAAAATGGATAGGTTCGCCGGCGCCCGTTGCAATGGTAAGGTCGTCGAGGCCATCGTTGTCAAAATCCACGAAACTGATGCCGCCACCGAGGGTTCCGACGTAACGGTGCTGAATACCACTGAAGCCGGCTACATTGGTGTAGTGGACTTGTCCGCTGACCCAAAGGGCCAACAAGCAGCAGCAAAAGGTCAGTGTTGTTTTTTCCATACTAAAAAAGCTGAGGGAAATCGGATTCGAAGGTAGCAATATTTGCTGACCTGACTGTTGGCAAAGGTAAAAAACGTACCGGAGGACCGGATGGCTGCTAAGTCGGGGAGGCTATGCCGGGAAGGGATTTCCGTTAACGGAAAATGTAGTACGAAACCCCGAGTGAAAGGTAAAACGGGGTCAGTTTGGTGATGCTGGCTTTTGGGTTTTCTTAAAACTGGAAAAACAGGATGACAGCCGAGGCTGCATCCTGTTTTTTGTTGAACAAACCCCGTGGTTTTTTCGGCGGATCGAATGAAAGAGGACGATGCAACCGCTGCCCGAAAATGGTAGCAAACGACGTGATACATCCTCCCTGATTTCAGCCGCTTACTCCGCATCCCACCAAACACGGGTGTAAATGAAATTGCTGGGAGAAGCATTCAGGTTGTCATTGGCAAAAACCTCCGATTGGGCATACGGCAGCCTTCTGGGGATTTGCGAGCCCACGTTGGGTGACAATACGGGAAAACCGGTCCGTCGCCAATCGTTAAACACTTCCGGCTCGGCGAGCAACGCAAGGTACTTCTGGGTGATGATGTTTTTCAACGTCAGGTTGGAAGCACCAACGCCTACTGTGGACTGGGCTATATATTCTTCGTAGCTGGTTTCCGGATCGGCCAGGCCTGCTTCATTCATGGAAGAAGCAATGCCCGACAGATAAGCCTCATAGGCTGCCGGGTTGTTGCCCAGCATCAATTCTGCTTCTGCCCGGATGAACTCCTGCTCGGTGAAGGAGAGCATCTTCAGCCGCTGATTGGGGGTGAAGATGGGATGGGTGGCCACGGGCTGTCCGTAGGTGGCCAGCCTGGGGTCGTTGAATTCTTCCAGCAGGGCGATGTAGTCTGCGCCGGTCTCCGTATCGCCGCGTTGCTGAATGAACTGGAACATCGGGGCATTTTCAGTAGCACCTGTTCCGAATGCAAAAGCAAATTCATCGGCCGAACTGGTAAATCCTCCTTTGTTGAGTGCGTCCAAAACTGCCGTATAAGCAGCATTACCGTTTTTCCTGGAAAGGTGCAAGCGGCCTCTGGCCTCCAGTACGTTCAGGAAGCTGATCCATTTTGTCACGTCTCCGCCGTAGTAAAGATCGCCGTTGAGGGGAAAGCCTCCGTCATCTTTCAGCAGGGCACCGCGGGCCTCTTCGATCAATGCGAACAAATCATTGTAAATGGATTGCTGCGGGTCAAAAGTGGGAGAATAAACAGCGACTTCGTCGAAACGGAGGGCATCGCTGTAGGGAATATCACCCCAAAAATCAGTGGCAGCCATCATCGTAAAAGCCTCCAATGCCTTGCCCACTCCGGCAAAATGGTTGAATCCTTTAGACTCTGCCTGCTGGATCATCCGGCGGTTCGATTGCAGGGTGCCGGTGTACACATTCGACCAGGCGGCATCGCAATCAGTGCCAATCAAACCGTAGTTGTGAAATACCAGGTGCTGCCGGGCAATCCCATCAACATGGTGGGTATTGATGCCCAGATACCGGGCAAAATCGCCGCCGTAAGTATAGGCCAGGCGGGCCTGCACCTGTGGCAGGATAACCGTTTCGTTTACGGAAATCGGGTTGTCGGGGTCCACGTTGGAATCCCCTCCGAAATAATCCTCGCAGCCTGTCAGCAGGAAGGCGGCAAAGGCAAAGACCAGAAATTTAATATTTTTCATACAGCTATATTTTTTTAGTTTGGAAAATGGCTGGCAACTGGCGGCCGTTGGCTGTTATCGATCTGCCTGCGGCCGGCCAGCTGCCGGCGAATCTTAAAAAGTTGCATTCAGGCCAATGGAATAGGACCTGACATTCGGCAGTTGGAAATAATCCAGCCCCTGTCCGTTGCTGCTCGATCCGACCAGCGATAGCTCGGGGTCGAAGCCGGTGTAAGGTGTCGACAAGAAGAGGTTTCTGCCGGTAAAGGACACATTGAAGTTGTCGAAGCCCGGCAGGTTGAGTACCCGTTTCAGGTCGTAACCAAGTGATACATACCGCAGCCGGCGGAAAGATCCATCCTCGATAAAATGCTCCGCAACGGCACCGAAGCCACCTCCGTTGCCCTGGTACCAGCGCTGGTCGATGGGCACGGTGATGTCGTTGGCTGCTCCGTTGGAGGCTTTGATCCCGTCAAATACGGTAATGGTTCCCCGGTTTTCCGTCAGTTCGCTCATGCCAAAGAAGGTGATAGCACCTTTGGTGCCGTTCCAAATGTCGCCGCCTTCGCGGAAATCAAATAAGACACTCAGTGTCGCACCTTTGTACTGTATCGTGTTGGTGATACCGAGCAGGAAGTCCGGGTTGGGGTTGCCGATCACGCGGTTGGAAGGATCTACCAGCGGATAGCCATACCCCGGCAGGGAGGGGTCGTCCTGAATGACGAGGGCTCCGTTGGGGTTGTACTCGGCATTGGGATTAAAAATGCCCTCGGGCGTATTCACCCGTTGGAAGGCACCTCCCAGCAATTGCCCAAACTCGTAAGTCCGTATCACGTTGCCGTCTTCATCTTTAAGCGGAGCAATGTTGTACACGCCGGTTCCGGTAAATCCGTCGAGGTACTGGTTTTGTACGCCCGGTGGCAGCGATTCGACCGTGGTTTTCCATTTGGAAAAATTAAAAGCCATGTTCCAGTTGAAATCTCTCGTCCTGATCGGGTTGAGGTTGAGGATCACTTCACCACCGTTGGTTTGCAGCTCGCCGCTGTTTACGATAGCTCTCTGGAAACCGGTGCTGTTGGACACGTTGATGGCGATGATTTGATCTGTCGACCTGCGGGTATAATACGTGGCATCGATACCAATCCGGTTGTTGAAAAAACGCAGGTCCATCCCGACTTCAATATCTTTTGTCCGGGAAGGCTTCAGCAGCGGGTTGCCGGCGACGGTGCTCAAGACAAAACCGGAGGTCGTTTTGAAAGGAAAACCAAGCCCGTTGGTCCAGCCGTCGTTCAGATCGAAGATGGTGCCGGCATTTTGGATGGGCAGCTGCCATGGGGTAGAGGTGTTGTACGGAGTTGGAGCTCCGCCTCCCACTTCGGCGTAAGAACCTCTCAGTTTCAGATACGAAATGATCTCTGAGTCGAACAGTTCGCTGGCGACCAGCCCAAGCGAGGCCGACGGGTAGAAGAAAGAAATCGACCCGGCATCGAATGGTACCAATGGGTTGATCAACGTGGACGACCAGTCGTTCCGGCCGGTCAGTGTCAGGTACAAAAAGTTTCTAAATCCAAAATCGATCGTTCCGTAAATACCGGCGGTTCGTTCATTGGTATTTTGTACCTGGGTGGAAATGGTGGAAGTGTTCCCTATTTCCGGGAATCCGATAAAGTTCAGCCCATCCCCCTGGATGAAGTTTTGTTTCAGTTTTTCATCGTACAAATTAATACCTACCTGGTAGCTCATCGTCAGCTCATCTGCAATCGATCCATTTCCATTGATGTTGAAGTAAGCATCGATATGGCGGTAGTTGTAGTTGTCTTCAATGACTTGTCCGTTCGGCAGCGTCCGGCTGCCAATTTCAAAACGCTGGGTCCGGTTGTCCGCGTAAGAATCCGTACCGATCAGGGTGCCCAGTTTGAACCAGGGATGAAAAGTGTAACTAGCGCGCAAGCTGCCATAAAAACGGTTGACCTGATCGCTGAAAAGTGTATTGTTGACCGTCCAGTAAGGGTTGTCGTAACCGCCGCCCCCGCGATAGTTCCGCTGGGTGCCATCGGCAAACTGGTAGGAAGAGTTGCCGTTTTCATCCACGCCGTTCACGGGGTCCGACAAGCCACCGCCGTTGTCAAAAGAAGGCGTAGTCCGCAACAAACCCAGCATAATGCCCGACGTATTGGAGCCCTGCTGGATACGCACACCGCTGGAACGGACGTAGTTGGCGCTGATCCCGATGTCGAGGCGGTCGTCGAACAGTTTTGATCCCAGATTGACACCGATGTTGTAGCGGTCAAATTCATTGCTTGGTGTCACGCCGTCTTCATTGGAAGCGCCGAAAGAGAAGCGGTAATTAGCCGCATCGGTGCCTCCGGAAAAAGCCACATTTGTCGTTGAACGGATGCCCGTCTGGAAAAAATCTTCCACATTATTGTAGGGTCTGGCCTGTGGGCCGGCGGTGGGGTCGGTGGTCAGGCGGCCGTTTTTGTCCCATTTGTAGGTGGCATCGCCGTCGTAGTACAAATCAGAAAAGGCCGGTCCCCAACTTCCGGCTTCACCGGTCTCGGGTCCTCTCCAAACCCCATTGCTTCCCTGGGCAAATTTATCCTGCAGGCCTACGATGTTC
>JBFIJS010000093.1:0-9653 GCA_041600595.1 Saprospiraceae bacterium
AGATCCAGGTCTTTGGGGTTGATATTGTGCTCTTTACCCAACATGGTGTTTTTCAGCCAGTCAACGAGTCCACCCCAGTATTCTGAACCAAACATGATCACCGGAACAGCATCGATGGTGTCGGTCTGGATGAGGGTCAGTACTTCGAACATTTCGTCCATGGTGCCAAAGCCGCCGGGCATGATGACGAATGCCTGGGCATATTTTACAAACATGACTTTACGCACGAAGAAATAGCGGTGTTCAAAATTTTTATCTACATCAATGAAGGGGTTGTGGTTTTGCTCAAAAGGCAGGTGGATATTGAGGCCGATAGAAGTGCCATTATTCATGGCCGCTCCTTTATTACCGGCTTCCATGATGCCCGGGCCCCCACCGGTGATGATGCCCCAACCTTCCTCTGTCAGCATGCGGGCGATTTCCGTTGCTTGTTTGTAGTAGGGATGATCCGGTTTGGTGCGGGCAGAGCCAAAGATAGATACACAAGGCCCGTAAGTATTGAGCCGCTCAAAACCTTCGACAAATTCAGAAATTACCTTGAACATGGTCCAGGAGTTTTCCGCTTTGATGGCGTGCCACTCCCTTTTTTGAAATTTAGTGACCGGTAAGTTGTTTTGATTCTCATTCATGCTAAGAAGTGTTGTTGTTCCGAAGTCGTACTTCGGCAGGTTATGGAGAAATGAAATAGCGCGTTTGCAAAGCTAAGTACTTTACGGCCTATGTTTTTACTGTAGTAATGGAATTGGAAACCCGCTTACATAGTAAAGCCCACCACAAGAAGGGCGGGCTTTACAGTCTTTTCATTTGTTGGTAAAATGGCTTTTTAGCAAAACTTGCCTGTTGTCTGCCATGCCGGCAGCCAGGCGTCAGGTTATCTTATTCCTGCCCGTTGGAAGGCCGCTGAAACGGTCCGACATATTGGATCACATCTTCGGCCGTGATTTCATTACCGCTGAGGATGATGAGCCGCTCGACTACATTTCGGAGCTCGCGGATGTTGCCTGTCCAGTTCACATTTTGCAAAGCAACCAAAGCTTCCTTGGTCGTTTTTTTGGAGGCAATACCGTACTCGGTGCAAATCTGCGAGATGAAATGCTCGACCAACTGGGGAATGTCACCCCGGCGGTTGTTGAGTGGCGGCACTTCAATGATGATCACAGCCAGACGGTGGTACAAATCCTCCCGGAAGCGCTTGGCTTCTATTTCTCTACGCAGGTCTTTGTTAGTGGCCGCCAATACCCGGACATCCACCCGGATTTCTTTGTCGCCACCCACCCGGGTAATCTTACTTTCCTGCAATGCCCGGAGTACCTTGGCCTGGGCATCGAGGCTCATATCACCGATTTCATCGAGGAAAATGGTGCCGCCGTTGGCTTGTTCAAATTTGCCGATCCGTTGTTTGTGAGCAGAAGTAAAGGAGCCTTTCTCATGGCCAAAAAGCTCGCTCTCGATCAGCTCTGACGGAATGGCCGCACAGTTGACCTCTACGATTGGCCCCTTGTTGCGGTGACTTTTTTCGTGTATCCAGCGGGCAACCAACTCTTTACCGGTTCCGTTTTGCCCGGTGATCAATACCCTTGCTTCCGTCGGGGCGATTTTGTCGATCGTCTCTTTGATTTTAAGCATTGGTTCCGATTCACCGATCATCTCCTGCGTTTTATAGTGGGAGACTTTCTTCTTGAGAACTTTGGTCTCGGTGATGAGGCTCGATTTGTCCATGGCATTACGGACCGTAATGAGCAAACGATTCAGGTCTGGTGGTTTGGAGATAAAATCAAAAGCGCCTTTTTTAACTGCTTCAACAGCTGTATCAATATTTGCGTGTCCTGAAATCATCACCACTGGCGTGTCCGGTGCGAGGGTTTGGATGCGTTCAAGTGCTTCCATACCATCCATTTTGGGCATTTTTATGTCCATCAGGATGACATCGTACTGTGTCTTCTTTAGCTGCACCAGGCATTCTAACCCGTCACAAGCCTCCTCGACTTTGAATTTTTCGAACTCTAAAATTTCTTTTAGTGTCCGTCTGATTGGTGTTTCGTCGTCAACAATTAAAACTTTTGCCATGAGATGTAATTATCTTTTTTTCTCTTAGTTATATATTAGAAATATTTCTATTCCAAAGGTCAGTTTGTACGCCAAAGATAGGCATTTGGTTGCAAACCCTGACCTATACCTTTGGTATTTAAAATCAAAGTCGAAATGAAAACCGGGTTCTCTTTTGACCGACCGCTGCTTTTCATTTTAACATCATTTTAGCTGAACTTGTAACCTGGTAAACTGGAATTGGATTCTTTTCTTTGAGTGGGAGTGACAATGGATGAGCATCAAATTCGCTGTAAACAACAAAGTTACAGGTTATATAGGTAAGTTGAAAATATTTATTAGTTAAAATAATATATAAAGAGAAATATAAAAAGGCAGCCCGCGCAACGCCCGGACTACCGTACAGACTAACTATCGTTTTCGTTTGCTGAAATGGGAAAGAGAATCTCCGGAAGGCTACCTGGTTATAGCCTTTTATGCAGATGATGATAAACAATCGAGGCTCTAAAGCACATGAAGTATTGATTTATAAATTATGGCAAAACTGCAATACCGAAAGAGGTTCAGTATGCCGCGGCGCTAAAACTGCCGACTGCTTAATTGGCATCTCTGACATCACCGGAACCACTGATGTCGATATCCAGGTCGGGAAAACCTTTGTAAAAAACATCGCCGCTACCGCTGATTTTTACCCTTAAAAATTCCAGGACGTGTACCGAGGCATCGCCCGAGCCGGAGATGTTAATGTCAGCCCTTTCGGTGATCAGGTTAAACGACCCCAGGTCACCGCTGCCGGTAATTTTGAGGTCCAGTTGTTCGGACGCTCCTTCCAGCTCTATCTCCCCGGAGCCGGTGATCTTCGCGTCGATGTGTTCGGAGTAAAGACCCAAACACATATCGCCGGAACCACTGATCCGCAGGGTAATGTCCTGAGGGTCGAAAAAAGTCTCCCCCAGGATTTCCCCGGAACCGGAGATGGCCAGAAAGGTCACTTTCGGGAGCGTGATGAATATATCGAGCTCATAATCTTTCATGCAGTCGTCGAACTCAATATCCCAGGTGCCATTACGGACGTCGAGTTCCAGTTCGTCAATGATATTTTGCTCACCTTTGGCAACGACCTCAAAAAAATCATTCTGGGTGATGTACACGTTGGCCGCGATTTTCAAATCAATACCGGTGAATTCGGTGATGTTCAGCACCTCTTCGACAACGGGGCCCCGGCCGCGCTCGCAGTCCCGAAAAAAGCCGTCGTCATCAACGCAGGAGGTTGTGACCAGGCAGGTCAGTAAAAATGGCAGAAAAAAGAAATGTGGATATTTCATGATTTGAATTTTTTGGTTTGGTGGCGCATGGTTTCGCCGATTGTCTTTTTCCAATGAGGAAATCAAAATATTCGGGAAACCAATAAGCCGAATTAAAACAACAGGTTTTCAAAAAAAACAGGAACCCACTCGACAGGCGGGCACAACTGTGCGGGTGCGTGTTCCGACAGGTGACCAGGCTGGGTCAGTTTCGCCGGAATCGTGGCAGATCCTAAAAATAGAAAGCCTAAAATGACTAATATTTCAATGAGGTTTTTCATGATAAACAGTCGGGTGATTCCAGCGTGTAGCATACTCCGGAGAGCATACTAAATGCTGTAATCATTTGTTAAGAATAAGCGTCAAGTGACCGGTGTGCACGCCAGTTTTGCATCAACAGACTATCCGGTTGGAAAGCGCTGCACCGCAGGTTCATTGGGGTGTGGCAATAAAGCGATAATCAATTTGCCAGTTTGGTCGTAAAATATTGAATTTCAGGTGTATAAGTATGCGAAGCCGGGGTGCGGATTTACCAGTCCCGGTGACGATCGCGGCCAAAGCCACCGATGCGGAATGTAAGTGCCCCGGTCATACCTTCGAGTTTGTCGCGGTCGAAGTTGGGCGATTCGTCGAGGCCGTTCATAAAACGGTATCCAACCGTTGCGCCGATCCGAAACCATCTGAACACATTGATTTCCAATCCGGCTTCGGGAGTGACGGCAAAAAAGGCATCCTCGTAGTCAAATTCATCATCGAATTCGATATTGACTGCTCCCCATCCTGCCTTAACGCTGGTAAACAAATGGACCGCGCTGCGCTGCGGCGTCACATAACCCAGCCAAAAGCCACCGTGGCCCATGTCCAGTTTTTCAAAATCGTGAGCGAGCCAGTTATCTTCGACCATGCCGAGGCCCTACCCTCCGATGACAAAGTCGCCGGCGACAAAGGCCAATCCACCGCCAACGGAAGTGTTCCACTGGTTGGATAAGTCGCTGTATTCAACGATTGGAGCGATAAAGAACCCCTTTCGGCCCGTCGAACTGGCCAGGGTTTGGTCGCTGGTACTCTCGCGCCAGCTTTGGGCAAATATTTGGGTGCAAAAAAATGCAAACAAGGCGATGCAAAGTGATTTTTTCATGGTAGATGATTTTAGATTTTATATAAATGGGGCCTTCTCAAGTGTTGCAACTTGAAAGTCATGCTATGGCCCGTCAGGCCTTTAAAGCCCTTTATTTACTGGATATTTTAATTTGAAATCAGCGTGTTGGGTGGAGGCGTTGGGATCAATCCCAGTCACTACCGAATCCTCCGAAACGAAGGGTCAGGGTGCCTCCAAAACCGGACAGGTCGCCGTCCGAAAAGTTGTCTATTTTGTCAACGCCGTTCACCAGACGGTAATGAGCAGTGGCACCGATCCGGAAAAAGGAGAAGACATTTATTTCGAAGCCAGCCTCCGGTGTCAGTACAAAAATGTTGTCCTTGAATGAGTCGACGGACTCTTTTTCACTGATGTCAAATTTACTGTAACGAGCCTTACCCCAGCCAATCCGCAGAGAAGTGTAGGGGTGAATGACTCTGTGTTGGACGGGCACATAGCCGACCCAAAACCCGCCGTGTTTGAATTTTACATCTTCCCGGAAATTGACACCGGTGCCGTCGGTAAGGGGTTTGCTCAGTTCAAAAGTACCGATACCATAACCACCGAGGAAAAAGTCGTCGAGAACGATAGCTCCACCACCACCACCTACCGCTTCCACATCTCCGTTGAGGTCGGTGTAGTCAAAAATGGGTGCGCCAAAAGCGCCGATCCGGTTCACATCGCTGAAGAGCGTCTGGTCGTTCTGTGCAAACATGGCATTGGCCAAAAAGAAGCTAACTGTAATCAGGAATATTTTTTTCATTGCGTTATCGAATCGTTGTTCCATTATTGTAGGTTACGTGAATTTCAAGTCTGGTCCCGGGCCTGCTGCTGAAATTGAGTAATCCATAACAATGGAGGTGTTTAAAATCTGAAACCTGCATTTACACCGACCCAAGCCTTGAGCCTGGTATTTTCATCCAGCTCTTTGTCTATAAGGGAATAAGGAACGATTGCCTGATCGATTAGCCCCGTTTCCGGGTTCCTTAGTTGCGAAACCATCACATTGGCGGTTGGCCCGAGGAAAAAGCCGACGCTCCTTCCCAGCTGGTAATTCCACAAGAAGCGGAATTGGCCGATGCTGTTGAGCGTATTGGTCCAGCTTTCATTCTCGCTGATGTGTATCGCCATCAACTCCCAGTTCAGTTGGCTTTTGGGAGACAGGGTCGTCATCGTTCCGATGCCGTAGCCCAACCCCCAGGTGTAACTCCCGTCGCCGGGTGGAACCTGTGCTCCTATATGAAAGATGTTATAAAAATGATTTGCCCCTAGTTTAAATTGAAAATTTCCGTGTAAAATTTCACCACTGTAAATTTCGACGTGGTTGTATCCTCGTTTTACAATATTGATAAGGGCGATCGGTACGCCGCTGACCGTATCGGAAATATTGATCAGCCCTACCTGAAGACCTCTTACCTGCCCCGTGGATACATTCATCAGGGCTGTCTGAATGATCTGTACATCTCCGGCTTTGTTGTATAGCCCGCTGATTTGTGCTTTGGAACTACCCCCGCTGACGTTCATCAAACCGGCAGCCTGCAAGCCGTCGGCGTTGCCGTAGGTGCGGTTGATCAGCCCCGAAGCCTGTAAGCCGGCCATGTCTCCCCTGGCCCAGTTCACCAGCCCCGCTGCCTGGGCGGCCTGTACTTCATTTGTCAGATTGATGATGCCCGCGGCCTGAAGGCCCCTGGTCATGCCGGTGTTTTTATTGTAAATGCCGCCAACCTGGGTGCCGGTCACATTTCGGCCAACCTGGTTGCCGAAGCCGGCGAACTGGAAACCGTTCATGTCGCGGCGTACCCGGTTTTGCAAGGCACCGACCTCCATACCATCTACACCACCGCTTTCTCCCCACAGCAAATTGATGGAGACGTTGTTGGTGATATCCGGGCTGTTGACGGTATTCGTCCCGATGTTGGGCAATAGTGAAACCTGGGCCAGCCGCTTGTCATCGGCAGGCCGGAAAGTGTATGCAGCGTGGGTGCGCCACTTTTCCAGGTTGAGCAGGGTCTGATCGAACGGGTACATTTTGCCATCCTGATTTACCGGTCGGGTGGATGGCATTTCGAGGGCAATAATCGAATCGGGCAGGGGTGGGGTAGCAGGTGGTGTTTCTTCCATCTGCACCAGAACGGCCGATGCCTCCTCCTCAACGGGTTGTTCCAGAACGGGAGGTGTTGTTTTTTTTCGGGGCTCTGGTTTGTTGCTCGAAAGTTTGTCCGGGTTGTTGCGCAAAACGATGTGCTGCCCGATGCGGGAATAAACAATAGGTGTCCGGGCAAATAATTCGTCGAGTCCGGTGGACAGGGGCACCTGCGTTACCTGTGCGCTCACCCGTTGGCGCACGTTCACCACGCTGCTGCTGTAGGAAAATTTAACCTGATAGTTTTTTGAAATATCATCCAGTGCGTCCTTCAACCGGACTTTTTCGTAAGAAAAAGAGACTTCCACCGAAAGCATGTCGTATTGAGCGACAACTCCGTTGCAAAAGAAAATAATGAACATTAAAACCGCACTAAGTGGCTTCATATAAACGATAGTATAGATTGTTGATTAGATTGAGTGTTGTTGTCGGGACTCCAAACGCCGTTTGGTTGGTGCTTATTTTGGGGTTTTTCCGGGCTGAAACTCCCGGTCCGTATGCCTTGCGAAAGTGGAATGTAGCACCTGGATAAAAGATGCAAGGCGAGAAGTGATCAGGCAAAAACTAAAAAGCAAATCTGACTCGGGAGGATCAGTTATCCAATTGGCAGCCGCCACCCTCTAAAAAATATTTTGCACCCTCTTTCCTGACCTCAAAGCCGACTGATGCACCAATGATATCCAGAATGCTGTCCAGATCAGGCTGGTCAAAAGTAGAGGTGTAGGGACACGCATTGATTCGTTGGTCGGTGACGATGATTTCCGTTCCGAAATAACGTTCCAGGGTGGAAATAACTTCCTCCATCGGGTCATCGTCAAAATCGAGTTTCAGTGTTTTCCAGGCGAGGGCATTACTGATTTTTTCCTCTATTCGTTCGACCCGCTCCTCTTTTTTGATAACAATCCCCGAAGTGCCGGCCGGTAGTTCGACTGCCGCCTCGGCATTAGCTGCCAGGGCCAGCGCCACTTTTCCGGTTTCAACGGTTACTTCAATATTTTCCTCCAGCGGATAAGCCCGTACATTAAAGGAGGTGCCCAAAACCTGCGTGGTTGCCTCGCCGCTGGAAATAGTGAACGGACTTTCCTCCATGCGTTCGACTGCAAAAAAAGCTTCTCCTTCGAGGTTCAGATTCCGGATGGTGAAATCTTCGGCATAAACCAATCTGGAATTTTCGTTTAGCCAGACATGGCTGCCATCGGGAAGGGAAATTTCTTTTTTCTCCCCGGATAAAGTTTGTATTTCAACCAGAGATGGCGCAGCAGTTTGTTGAGTGGTCCACCAAAGGCCTGCGACTGCCAGCAGCAAAATGGCGGCGGCGACCCGCCAGTATTGTATCCTTTTCGATAAGGGGACGATCCTGGCAGACGATGGTTCCAGTTCTTCGGGCAATGGTGGCAGATTGGTGGGCAGCTGGTTGGCTGATGGGCCCGTTCCCCGATCGATTTTTGCCCAGGCATCGTCCAGGTCGGTGTCGAATGGAGCGGCATCTGCGCCATTAGTCATGTTCCAGACTTGCTCTATTTCCTCATAGAACTGGCGGTTGGCCTCATCTTCTTGAGTCCAGGCGAACAATGCTTCTTTGTCGGACAGTGAGCTTTCACCGGCCAGAAACTTGGCAATCAGTTCTGAGTATTGATCAAAATCTTTCACATGCATATACTTTTTTCAAGGAGAGGATGCTCAGACCTACCTGATACCCCTATTTGTTTTTGTGTTTTTAGAAATATTTTTGACAGCAGTCGCTGAGGCGCAGAGGAAAAACCATTTTTGGGGGTGTATTTCAAAACTTCGCTTTTCCTTCGCTTGGCCCCTTAGTTCCCAGCAGGGGAAAGCTGCCCGCACCGAACTTTTGAAATACACCCATTTTTGGTGCATTTTCCTCCAAACCTGCCCCGGAGAATTTTCTTGTCCCGTAGGCCTGTTCCGGTTCCCGGAAATGCCTGCCGGGCGGTTCCCCTTTCATTTCAAGGTGAATTCGAAACCGGTGTTCGGATATAGCCCGGTATTTAACAACCAGCTTCGGCCGAACGGTATTTTGGTGAACCACTATTTCCTTCCCTTGTTAGGTAGGCGACGCAAGCAGCCTGCCTTTTTTGAAGTGACCCCGCGGGTTGTCGATGCGGTCAAAGACGCAAATTTTATAAAAACTTAATAATAATGACTAATAAAAACTATCTGGTTGTCGGCGGCAGTTCCGGGATTGGCTTATCCCTGGTGGAAAAATTGAGTAAACAGGGCTATCAGGTGCTTGTAATTTCCCGAACGGCCCAGAACCTGGCCCACCTGCCCAACGTCACCCATTTGAAAAAAGATATACTGACCGACGAAGTGTCGGCGGATGAACTGCCCGAATCATTATCCGGGTTGGCCTACTGCCCCGGCAGCATCAACCTCAAGCCATTTCGATCGCTCAAAGCCGATGCATTTTTAGCAGATTTTCAAATCAATGTACTGGGTGCGGTCAAGGTTTTACAGGCGGCCCAGAAGGCATTGAAGAAGACGGAAAACACCGCATCGGTGGTGTTGTTCAGCACCGTAGCCGTTGGCCAGGGCATGCCCTTTCATGCTTCTGTGGCGGCGGCAAAGGGAGCCGTTGAAGGCCTGGCCAGATCACTGGCTGCCGAATGGTCGCCCAACGTTCGGGTCAATTGTATTGCCCCGTCCCTGACCGATACCCCGATGGCCGAGCGCCTGCTTTCCTCTCCGGAGAAAAAGGAGGCTTCCGCCCAGCGGCACCCACTCCGGCGGGTTGGCACGCCTGATGACGTTGCTTCCCTGGCGCTTTTTCTCCTGTCGGACGACAGCAGCTGGATGAGCGGGCAGGTGGTCGGAATGGACGGCGGGATGTCCACGCTGAAAGTTTAATTCTCTTTTGCAGAAAATTTGGGACAACACAATACAGTGTAACAAAAGCTTCTTTAAAATTTTACTGATTCATGTGGGCCGGAAATTTCACCTTGTCATTGAGGCAGCCAACTGCTCGGCCCAACGGGGTTTTAAGGGGCACCTCCGCATTTCATAA
>JBFIJS010000094.1:0-9649 GCA_041600595.1 Saprospiraceae bacterium
AGGCCAATAGTGCCAGGCTTTTATTGATGCAGGTTGGGTTCGAAAACGTTAAGATCCTCAGTCCTGCGGCCGATGAAAATCCGCCCGGAACTGCCCGTTATGATTACGCTGCCGTTTTTGCGAAAGCAAAGGAAAAACATGCGGAAGAACTGGAGGCCGGTAAGCCAAAACCTGTCGTAAAAAAGGTAATTACGCCGCAACCAAAACCCAAAAAGAAAAAAGTAGTAGAGGAAGAAGGGTGTTAAGCCATATTTTTAATCACCTGCCCGGTCTCGCTCTCCAATCAATCCGTTATGCCGTCCGACAAACAACGACCACCTGATACCAAGTCCAGGTTGCATCCCCGCAACCGGCATCGTGCCCGCTACGATTTCCCGCAACTGATCCAGTCCTGCCCGGGACTAAAGCCGTTTGTTCACCGGAATAAATATGGCGATGAGTCTGTTAATTTTTTTGATCCGGCCGCGGTCAGGATGCTGAATAAGGCACTGTTGCGGCATTACTACGGCATGGATGATTGGGACATTCCCGATGGCTATTTATGCCCACCGGTTCCCGGCCGGGCCGACCACCTCCATTACCTGGCTGATTTACTGGCTGAAAAAAACCACGGAAAAATACCCGTTGGCCCTGGTGTAAAGTGCCTCGATATCGGTGTGGGAGCCAATTGCATTTATCCCATCATCGGGCGCAGCGAGTATGCGTGGTCATTTGTCGGCAGCGAAATTGACGTGACGGCTTTGGCATCCGCCGAAAAAATGATTGAAAGGAATGCCGGGCTCACCGGGCAAGTGGAGGTCAGGCGGCAAAGCAACCCGGCCAACATATTCGAGGGAATCATTCAACCCGGCGAGTATTTTCATTTGACGATCTGCAACCCGCCTTTTCATTCTTCCGCCGCCGAAGCACAAGCGGGTACGATCCGTAAGTTGAAAAACCTGAAAGGCAAAAAAATAAGTAAACCTACGTTGAATTTTGGGGGCCAAAACCAGGAACTGTGGTGCGTAGGCGGCGAAGTGGAATTTGTGAAAAACATGGTACAGGAAAGCCGGAAATTTGCACAATCCTGCGGCTGGTTCTCCACTTTAATTTCCAAAGAGGCCAATTTAAAAGAAGTGTATAAAAACTTGAAAAAAGTGGCAGCCACCGAGTTGAAAACCATTCAGATGGGGCAGGGCAACAAAAAAAGCCGGATGGTCGCCTGGCGATTTTAGGATAAAAAACGGGCTATTGCCTTACATTTGGCCTGAATACACCGGAAGCATAGGGGCATATCGTTTTGCCCTGATTTATGCAAATAAAAATATTGTCGCTACATGCCCAACATCAACGGAAAAGCCCAACAATCCCGCACCTACGATGCCATCGTCGTCGGTAGCGGCATCTCCGGCGGATGGGCCGCCAAAGAACTTACCGAAAAAGGTCTGAAAGTATTGCTGCTGGAAAGGGGCCGCAACCTCGAACACATCAAGGATTACACCGGGATGAACAACAACCCCTGGGATAAACCTTACCGCGGCCGCATTCATCCGGAGCTGGTAAAAAAGCACCCGGTGCAAAGCAAATGCTATGCTTTCCTGGAAGACAACCACGATTTTTGGGTAAACGACCTCGATCACCACTACGATCAGGAAAAGCCTTTCAACTGGTTGCGGGGGTATCACCTCGGCGGGCGGTCGTTGTTGTGGCACCGCATGTCGTTCCGTTTTAGTGAAATGGATTTTGAGGAAAACGCCCGCGATGGCTTTGGTACCGACTGGCCGATCCGCTACAAAGACCTGGCTCCGTGGTACGATTATGTCGAAAAATTTGTCGGGGTGCAAGGGTCGAAAGAAGGACTGCCCCAACTGCCCGATGGTGTATTTCAGCCGCCCTTTGCATTGAATTGTCTGGAGCAGCACGTCGCCGAAAAACTGAAGGAAAACTGGGAAGACCGGCGCATGATCATTGGCCGTTCGGCGCACCTGACCCAACCGACGGAGGTGCAAAAAAAACTGGGTCGCGGCACCTGTCAGACCCGCAACCGCTGCCAAAACGGCTGTCCCTTCGGCGCGTATTTCAGCTCCAATTCGGCCACGATCCCCACGGCGATAAATACGGGGAATTTGACGATCCGTACGGATGCCATTGTCAGTGAAGTGATATTTGACCAGGAAAAACAGCGGGCGAAAGGGGTTCGCATCATCGACCGGCACAGCAAGCAGACGGAGGAGTTTTTTGCGAAAATCGTCTTCCTCAATGCGAGTACCCTCGGTTCGACTTTCATTCTGCTCAACTCCGTTTCCAACCGCTTCCCCAATGGCTTCGGCAATGACTCCGGGGTCATTGGCCACTACCTGATGGACCACCATTTTGAAGTAGGCTCAACGGGTGTGTACGAAGGGTTTCAGGATAAATATTACAAAGGTCGCCGGCCTACCGGTATTTACATTCCCCGCTACAGCAACCTGCCGGGCAAGAAGCAGGAAAAGGATTTTGTGCGCGGTTATGGCTTTCAGGGGAGCTGCTGGCGGGAACTCTGGGACCGGTTGCTGTTCAAACCGGGTCTGGGCCGGGCGTTGAAAGAGGAAATGAAAAACCCCGGCCAGTGGAAAACCTGGATCGGCGGCTGGGGCGAACAGTTGCCACATTTCGACAACCAGGTGAGCCTCGATACCAGCCGAACCGATCAATGGGGACTGCCCATTCTAAAAATAGATGCAGAATTTAAAGAAAATGAAATCGCCATGCGACAGGATATTATGAAGACTTCCCAGGAGATGCTCGAAGCGGCGGGCTTCAAAGACATCCAGCCTTTCGACGACCTGGCTACCTCCCCGCCCGGCAATTGCATTCACGAAATGGGCACCTGCCGCATGGGCCGCGACCCCAAAACCTCCGCCCTCAATGGCCACAACCAAATGTGGGCGGCCCGGAACGTCTTCGTCACCGACGGCGCCTGCATGGCTTCTTCCGCCTGTCAAAATCCTTCCCTGACCTACATGGCACTCACGGCCAGAGCTGCGGATTTTGCCGTGCAGGAACTGAAGCGGGGAAATCTTTGAATGCCTCACCCGGCATTTTGTCCAACTGGGTGGAGTCAGATAACCAAATGCAACTCTTCTTCGGTGTCGGTATAGTATTGCATATTTTCCGGCATCACCACGTCGAGGGGAAGGTATTGTTTTCTGTTCGGTGTTTTTTTCAGAATGAGGTGGTTAAAAATGTTCATGACCCCCAAAAAACCCTGCTTGATGGGGTTTTGGTTGATGAGAAAGTGGAGCCTGTCCTGCCGGAGGTATTGCAGGTTTTCCTCGATGAGGTCATAGCCGACCATTTTGATGTCGCTGTAGCCCAACTCTTCCACCGTTTCGACAATGTGGAATATTTTTGAAGTGGTAACGAAAATGCCGCTGATGTCCGGATGCTCCTGAAATTGCTCCTCCAACAACGCCCTGAGTGCTGTTTTATCAAATACATTTTCGTGGGAAGCCTTGACGACCGCAATGTTTTTATGGGAATGCGACCGGAAAAAATCTTTAAACCCGCGTTCTTTTTCGAGGAGGTGAATGGAGTTGTAAACATCCGCTTCGAGGTGCAACACCAGCACTTTGTCTCCCGGGGCCATTCCAAAACTAAGCAGTTTTGCCGCGAGCACTCCGCTTTGGTAGGAGTCCTGCCCGATATAACTGAGGAAATAAGGGTCGTCCCTTTCCAGAAAGGTATTGATGAGCAGGTAGGGTATGGCCAGGTCGCGGCAGCGATCCAGAAACTGGTGGCCTTCCACAAAAAAGATAGGGGCAACCAACACGGCATCAAAGCCGTCGCGAATGATTTGGTCCGCCAGTGCCTGAAAGTGTTGTTCGTCTCCGTCCCGAAAATCAAACCATTCCAGACTAACGCCATAGTCGCGCAGCGCCTTGATCGCTTTTTCGATGCCAATTTTAGGTTGTTGCCAAAAAGGATCGTTTTGGTGAGCCGGGAGCAAGGCCGCGATCCGCCAGCTGCGGTTGTATGCCAGGGCACTGGCAATGATGTTGGGCTGGTAATCCAGCTCCTGCATGGCGGCCATGACTTTCTCCCGGGCGATGGGCGACACGTTGCCCCGGTTGTGAAGCACCCGGTCCACGGTGCCTTTCGACACGCCCGCTTTTTTGGCAATATCTACAATCCGTATTCTGCTGTCCATTTTTCTGTCAAAACAAGTAAGTTGCCGGGGCCGTCCCTTTCTTGTGGGGAAGTGGCGGCCGGGGTGTTTTTGTGGTGATACAATGGAGCCGTTTTCCGGTTTTTTCCGGTAAATAATCCCCTCTCAAAACTTAATTGGGCATTATTTAGGTTTAAAGGTAAAAATTTTTCTGTGTTCGTGCACAGTTTAAAGATATTTTTCTAATTTTATGTCAGTTTTGTAAAACAGTCCCCCGAAAGAGGGCGGTAACCGACCCGAAAAATCCAAGTTTCAGTGGTTTTTTTAACCGCCCGGCAAGGGTGGGCAGCCTGACACAAATTAGATTTTGTGTTTTTTTCGAAAATTTTGTGCCCGTACACAGCGTTTTTCAGGAAACGACAAAACCGCGGAAAATGATCCGTGTGAATAGCTGTGATCGGGTAGGGGGGGAAGAAAGCGGCTCTTGCCGGCAGCGATGCAACCGGGGAGCCGGAAACATAATCCCTCCGCGACTGACCAAAACTTTTGCAACAAATTCAGGGGCGTTCCCAGCGAAGCTTCGACACCCCGTTACTTCAATATTATTACCATCATGAGTGCCACCAAATTTGAAAAAATTCCAACTAAAATCTTTGACGACGTCCAAAGCGGCTCAAAAGCAGTTGCTTATGAGATCGCTTCCCTGATCCGGATGAAATCGGCCAACCGCGAGCATTGCGTTTTGGGCCTGGCAACGGGCTCTTCGCCTACGACGCTGTACAGCGAGCTGGTGCGGATGCACCGGGAAGAAGGATTGAGTTTCAAAAATGTCATCACCTTCAACCTGGACGAGTATTACCCCATGTCGCCGGATGCTCTGCAGAGTTATGTCCGGTTCATGAACGAGCACCTGTTCGATCATGTGGACATTCTTCGGGAAAACATCCACATCCCGGACGGAACCATGGAAAAATCGGATGTGCAGCAATACTGTAAGGAGTACGAAAGAAAGATTGAGGAGGCGGGTGGCCTTGATATGCAGATTTTGGGAATCGGAAGAACGGGGCACATCGGCTTCAACGAGCCGGGGTCCGGCCAGTATTCGGTCACCCGGCTGATCAGCCTCGACCATATCACGATAGTGGATGCTGCCAGTGATTTTTTCGGCGAGGAAAATGTGCCACTGAAGGCGATCACGATGGGGGTTAAAACGATTTTAAAAGCCAACCGGATCATACTCCTGGCCTGGGGAGAGGGCAAAGCATCGATCGTTAAAAGGACCATCGAAGGAGAGATCAGTGACTCGGTGCCGGCCACCTATTTGCAGGAACACCAAAACGTTTCGGTGGTACTGGATACGGCTGCGAGTGCAGAACTGACCCGCGTGAAATCACCGTGGCTGGTAGCAGATGTCGAGTGGAACGAAGCCCTGGTGAAAAAGGCCGTGATCTGGCTCAGCCACCAAACCGGCAAGCCGATCCTCAAGCTGACCAACCGCGATTACAGCGAATATAAAATGGTCGATCTGGTAACGGAATACGACACTGCGTATAACCTGAATATCCGGGTATTTCGCCAATTGCAAAGCACCATCAATGGCTGGCCGGGTGGCCGGCCGGAGGGCATCAGCTACAAGCCGGGAGTCGAAAAGCCCATGCCGAAGAAAAAACGGGCCATCATTTTCAGTCCGCATCCCGACGACGATGTCATCTCCATGGGGGGCACTTTTATCCGGTTGGTGGATCACGGGCACGAGGTGCATGTAGCCTATCAAACCTCCGGTAACATTGCCGTTTTTGATGAGGATGCCGCTCGTTTTATTGATTTTATCAATGATTTCAACGAAATTTTCGATCTCCAGAAAGAGGCGACCAACGCCATGTACAAAGCCATTAACAAACACATCCGCAACAAGAAGCCGGGGCAGGTGGATTCACTGGATGTGCAAAAACTCAAAGCACTGATCCGCCGGGGTGAAGCCAAGGCAGGATGTCGGTACGTGGGCATTCCCGACAGCCAGGCCCATTTCATGGATATGCCGTTTTACGAAACCGGTACCGTGAAAAAGAAGCCCCTCGGGGAGGAGGATATCCAGATGACGATCGATTTGCTGGAAAAAATCAAACCACACCAAATTTATGCGGCAGGCGACTTGTCCGACCCGCACGGCACCCACCGGGTTTGTTTGAAAGCTATTTTTGAAGCGCTCGATCGCCTGAAAGCACAAAATGCAAAATGGCTGAAGGACTGCGAGGTGTGGCTCTACCGCGGAGCCTGGCAAGAGTGGGATGTGGAGGATATCGATATGGCCGTACCTATCAGTCCGGACGAACTGCTGCGCAAACGGAGGGCTATTTTTAAACACCAGTCACAGAAAGACCGGCCGTTGTTCCCCGGTCACGATGCCCGCGAATTTTGGCAGCGGTCGGAGGCCCGGAACAAGCACACGGCCAAGGTGTACGACGACCTTGGGTTGCCGGAATACGAGGCCATTGAGGCCTTCAAACGGTATTATTTTTAAAGGATTGAGGGATTTGGTCATTCCGCAGTCGGGAACATGCGGGAAATGAAAGAGGCGGCGCGGGTTACAATCCGGCGCTGCCTCTTTTCATTTCCGGAAACCGGGAAGCGAGCTCGTCAGGACTCTTTTGTCAATGGCAACGAGGGCCGGGTGGCTTCCTGATAAGTATTGGCCCGCTGGCTCAGCGACTTGATCAGGTCTTCGGCTCCGATCATCGGTTTGATTTTGTCATAGTCATCCAGGTTCACCTGTCTGGTCAGTTTCCGGTAGGTAAACGTGTGGCCTGGCCACAGGAAAGTGTTTTTCCCGGTCGGGGTTTTGTACCAACTGCGGCAACTCGACGCCCAGACCATGCCCGCCAGTTTTTGCTGGATGTTCTGATTATAGCTTTTCTGTACACCGGCTTTGACATCGAGGAACCCGTTGGGTGGCAGGGCCTTTAATTTTTCCAGATAATCCAGGATATAGTTGATTTGGGATTCCATGATGTGAATGGCAGAATTATGCCCCAGTCCGCTGTTGGGACCAAGCATGTATAAAAGGCCGGGGTAGCCGGACACGGTGAGTCCGCAGAAAGCTTCCGCTCCTGTTTTTTTCCATTCCTGAAACAGGCTCCGGTCTTGCCGGCCAATGATTTCAATACCTCTTTGGTTGAACTCGGCCGCTTCGAAGCCGGTGGCGTAAATGATCGCATCTACCTCCCATTTGCCTCCTGCCTGTCCGGTAATACTGTGTTCACCGATGTGCTGGATCGGTTCGGTGACCAGTTCGACATTTGGCCGTTGCAGGGCGGGATAATAATCATTGGACAGCAGGATCCGCTTGCAACCGATTTTGTGATCGGGCAATACTTTTTCCCGGAGCTTCGGGTCGGCAATCGATCTGTTCATGTGATATCGGCTCACCCATTCGGCTATTTTGGGGAGGACAGGGTTGCCAAAAAAAACTTTGCCCTGCATTTCCATTGACCAATAATTGATTTCCCGGCTGAGCGTCTGGAGGAAAGGAAAAGTCTTGCGTATTTTTTTTGCAAAAGCGGACGCCTGGTGATCCTTTTTGGGCATAATCCAGGGCGCACTCCGCTGGAAAACATGCAATTGTCCGGCTTTCCCGGCCAATGCCGGAATCAGCTGAATCGCACTGGCGCCAGTGCCGATCACGGCAATACGTTTTCCTGCCGGATCGAAATGCTGGTCCCATCGGGAGGTATGGAAATTTACTCCTTTAAAGTTTTCTTTTCCATTAATTTTAGGAAAAACAGGAGCACTGAGTGGGCCGATAGCCAGAATGACGGTTCTGGCGGTGACGGTTTGGCCCCGTTGATCCGTGAGTTGCCAGAAGCCGTTTTTTTCCAGGAAAACCATTTTTTTTATGGCGGTCTCAAACTGGATGTATTTTTCCAGCCGGTAGTTATCGACACAGCGGTTGATGTACGTCAGGATTTCCTGCTGCTGGGGAAATTTTCTGGACCAGTCCGGGTTTTTTTCAAAGGAAAAGGAGTACAGCAGGGTAGGGACGTCGCAGCCACAACCAGGGTAAACATTATCCCGCCAGGTGCCGCCCGCACGGGGTGCCCGTTCGAAAATGACGAAGTTGTCGTTGCCAGATTCTTTCAGCCGGATGGCTGCCCCCAACCCGGATAAGCCCGCTCCAACAATGGCGGTCTCGTACTTGGCTGTCACAGTTTGGTACATATGAAGTTGCAAATCGTTGTGACCTATCCAACGGGTACTTCGGACTAGACTAAGCGGGGGGACATTGGTTTCAGGGATGGGTACTTTACGCCCGAAAGGCACAAGCCTTGTGGATAAGCAAGGTTAAAATTTTTGGGAGAGCGACCTGATTTGAGGCACTCTTCCAATTCGTGGATACACAGCCTGCCATATCCTACTTCCAAAACATTGCCGATTATGATCCGAATCATGTTGCGGAGGAAACGATTTGCCGAAAAAGTGAAAAATAGCCGGGTCGAAGTCACATTAATTTCCATGCGTGCCTCTTGCATTTCGCATCGTGTATTCTTATACAGGTCGGGCTGTTTGCACATCGCCCGGAAATCGCGGCAGTCGCGGAAGAGGGCCACCGCCTGTTCCATTTTCGCCAGGTCTAAATTTTCTTTTGGGTAAAAACTGCTGACATCGCTCAGCAAAGCGTGTTTTACCAGATGAACCTGATAGGTGTAGGTCCGCAGCAGGGCATCGTGCTGGGCGTGGGCATTTGGAGCAACGTTGATGAACTCAAAAATAGAAATATCGTTCGGCAGCATCTTGTTGAGCCGGAACACCGGGTCGAAATCAAATGCCTGTTCCACTTTAATGTGACAAAAAAACTGGGAGGCATGCACCCCGGCATCGGTGCGGCCACAACCGATGCAATTGATTTTTCGTCCCATCATCTTTTGGAGGGCGTTTTCCAAAGTTTCCTGAACGCTGGGGTGGTTGGGTTGTCGCTGCCAACCGTGGTATCGGGTGCCTTTATAGGCGAGGTGGATAAAATATTTCATGAGCGAAATTATCCATATTCGGCAAAAGGGGGACAGGATGCCGGCGCAAATTATCGGGGGATGCTTTTTGGCGAAGCCGTCAGTTCAATTTTTACCCGGTCTTTGTTTAGAAAAACGGTCTTCCGGCCCGGTCTGGCCCATCATTTTCGTGCATTCGAAATAAAGAGTTTTTTCCCTCCAAGGATGTTTTTAGCTTTGCACTAAGCCCGGAGATCAAAAATTTCAGACATTTATAAAAATATCAACACTGTGAACGTCAATAAATTAGCAGAAGCTCTTGATAAAGCGGCCATGAACGCCAAAGCCATGGAAACCGTACCACCATCAGAATGCCCGGTCAGAAAAACACGTTTCTCATTGACACACCACTTTTCGGCAATTAATTTCGGAATGGTCCCCAACTCGATGGTGGTTGATGGAGATAAATCCGGATGGTCGGCGTAGGCAACAATAAAACCCTCGGAAGTTGCGCGCTGGGTGAGACCGGTCGTTTTCTCCG
>JBFIJS010000095.1:0-9597 GCA_041600595.1 Saprospiraceae bacterium
AGCTACCTGAACCTCGGCAACTGCCTGCTGGAAACCAACGAGCCGGCCGCTGCTGCCCGGCACTTGCAAAAAGGGATCAACATTAAAATACAATTATATGGTGAAAACGACCCCAGGCTCATCAATAACCTCAACAGCCTCGGCACCTGTTTTGAAAAATCGGGGGATTTCCGCCGGGCAAGAGACTGCTTTTCCAGAGCCCTCCAGATAGGCGAGCGGGTACAGAAAAAAAAAGGGCCGGCCCTCATCCCCGTGCTGACCAACCTTTCCAGTCTTTACCTTAGCCAAAATATGCCGGACAGCGCCCTGCATTTGCTGCGTCAGGCCCAACAGATCCAAACCGACTCGGTCGGGGAGGTACATCCGGCGACTGCGTTGATTTACGACAAAATGGGGTTTGTTTTACAACAAAAAGGAAAGCCGCAGGCAGCGCTGCCGTATTTCCAAAAAGCCCTCGCCATTTATGCCCGGTTGCCGGTCGAATACGGGATCGCTCATGCCAGTTGTCTGCAAAACACCGGGAACTGCCTGCTTGAACAAGGCGACAGCCGTTCGGCCATTCCTTATTTCAACCGTGCCAACTCCTTGCTGCAGGAAGCACCCGCCAAACAGGCCGGCAACCTGAACAGCCTCGGCCTGACCTACCTTTATATGGGCCTGCCGGATGAAGCAGCGGAGGCTTTCAACAACGCCCTCGGCATCCTCTATGCCAACGATGCCACCACCTCCAATCAAACATTGGTGGCGGGCACTTTGCAAAACCTTGGCAGCTGCCTGATGGCCCGGCAGGAATATGCCACGGCCCTTAAGATCTTTCAGAAAGCCGACAGCTATCTGGGGCCGGCGAACGCAGCATCCGAACTTGCTTTCAACATCAGAAACAAGATCGCTGACAGCCAGACCAGGCTCGGCCAGCTGACGGCGGCGACTAAAAGTCTGGAAAAGGCGAGGGCTACTCTCCGACACCTGACCCCGACCCAACTCTTCACCTATTATTTTGCGAGAGGCAACCTGTTTTTCAAAACAACAGACTACCAGCGGGCAGCAACAGCCTATCAGGATGCGCTGCATGCCCTGCAATCGCCGAACGGTGGGGAAAACCTGTACCCGTACGAAACCATCCAGGCTCACGCCGCCCTTGCCACTACCTACGCCAGACACAACTTCCCCGGCCACTGGGAAAAAGCACTGGCGGCCAGCACCATAAGCATCACTGAACTGGAAAAACTAAAAGGTCAACTGACCAATTTCAGTTCTGGCAACATCCTCCAGGATATATTTCATGAACCCTACCAGGTTGCCATTCAAGCTTGCCTGCAGCTGCACCAACCGGCACAGGCCTTTGAGTTTTCCGAACGTTACCGGGGCAGCTTTCTCCGCCAGCTGGCCTTTCGGACGGGCACGGCCGCACCCGATAGCAGCGCCCTTGAGCGGGTCAGTTTGGAAAAACAAATAGCGGCTTTAAAAAAAGAGCGGTTTCTGCGGAGCAGTTCGCCGCTTTCTGAAAAGGGTATCCGGGATATTGGCCGTTTGGACAGCTCGATCCTGGCTCTTTCGCTACGGCTGCAACAGACGGCACCGGTATCACAACAAGGCCGGAAGGACTATTTAACCCTTTCCGAAATTCAACGCTATTTGGGGCCGGATGAATCGTTATTGCAGTACCATTGGGGAGAAGACGAGGTAGTACTTTTTTTGGTTCAACAAAACCATCTCCAGACTTTTAGCATCCCTGATTCCGACCTGAAAGAAAAAATAACCGAACTATACCGGCTTTCCTCCCTGCCCTACGATCTGTTGAATACGGCCGCCGCCAAGCAAAATTTTCAGCGATGGACCACCCTTTCCCATCAGTTGTACCAGGCCCTGTTTGAGCCGGTCCGGGCATCCATTGTCGGTCACCGGTTACTCGTAGTGCCGGACGGCCCCATTTGCTACCTGCCTTTTGGGCTGTTGCTACAGGCCATGCCGCCGCAACCGTCATTTTTCCGAACGCATCCATACCTGGTCAGGGATTTTGACATCAGGTACCTGCACGCCGCTTCCCTCATCGCCGCCAAACAGGACCCATCCGCCGCAAAGCCTCGTCGCCGGCTGTTAGCCTTAGCGCCGTTTTTTGAGCAAAACAGTCTGGGCTTGCAGCCACTGAAAAACAATATTGAGGAAACCGAAACGATTTTAGCGAAAATGGGTGGATTGGCTTTAAAAGGCGATAAGGCCACCGAGGCAAACTACCTCCAGGCTCTGGGACAATCACAAATCATCCATTTCTCCACCCACGGCATTTTGAATGACCGGGCGCCAGAGTTCTCTTACCTGGCCTTTTCGGAAATACCGGATGGCATTGAAAACGAACAACTTTTCATCTCGGAAATCAATCACCAACCAACTGCCGCCGATCTCATCGTGTTGAGTGCCTGCCAGACAGCATCCGGGAAACTTCATCAGGGGGAAGGCATGGCCAGTATTGCACAGGCCTTTCTCCATGCCGGTGCCCGGTGCCTCGTGGCCTCCCTGTGGAATGTCGACGATCAGGAAACACCGACCCTGATGGGCCATTTCTATGACGGGCTCCGGGATGGTCTCGACAAATCCTCCGCTTTGCAACGGGCGCAGTTGGCTTATCTGGAAAAGGCAGACCATAAAAAAGCTCACCCCTACTACTGGGCAGGATTCATCCATTTTGGAGACAGCGCTCCACTGGTTACAGGTCAAAAAGGGGAAGGGTCGGGCCAATGGCCGGGCTGGTGGTGGTGCGTACCGGCAGGTGCCTTGTTGATTTTCCAGGCCCGGAAGAAGCGGTGGTTTATTCCCAGGAATAAGCAAAATTAAGTTCCACTGCGTGTCCCAGACCTAACTGGTTTTGGCCAAAGGGAAAACTGTAGGACATGCCCAGGCTAATTTTATCGTCCTCGCTGTACAGCACCCCGTCCAATGGGATACTCACCCTGCCTTCCAGGGTAAATCGCCTGGCCGTACTGACCCCGGTGCCTACCCAGTAAGAAACATCATCAATGCCGTAGCGGCTGTGGTAGCGCACGTTGATGTCAGTGCTCAGGGGCGAGTTGTCGATAAAGGTGGAAAATGTCTCACTTGGTGCATACCGTGCCCATACGGAAGGTTCGATCAGGCCACCGTCCCGGAGCTCAAGGTACATTCCCCCGATAAAGAACAACTGCCTGGTTCTTTCGAGCCGGAAGATATCGTCTGAATCGATAAAATGTTCCGAAACCATCTGCGGGACGGAGAGGCCGGCGTACCATTTTTGGCTATTGCGGAAATAAATGCCAGCACTGACATCGAAGTGCAGGGCGTTGTTGTTGCCCTCATCAAACCCGCTTTCGCCGGCATCCCTGAAGTCGTCGGCAGTGACCAGCAGCCGGTTTTGCAGCAGGCCCGGCGTCACCCCGATGTGGATGAACTGACTACTGTTTGGCAGTCGGAAATAGTAGGAAAAATTGCCGTACATCCCCGCCGTTGAATACCCGTCGGTTTTGTCGCCCAACACTTGCAGCCCCCACCGAACCCGGTGGTCGTCCGATTTCTGCTCAATGGAAGAATAAAAAAACTTTGGCATATACTCCCAACTGACCCCGTCCACGGTTTGGGTGCGCAGGGCCGAGCTGATAATGAAGTCATTTTCATTAAAATCAAAAGCTTTATCGAAGGCGGCGGGATTAATCACCTGCCAGTTATAACGGTAAAAAGAAAGATAAGGCGACTGCTGGCAAAAGGATGAGGCCCCATAAAAAAACACCACAAAGGCGGTCAGGGCAACGGCAGGTGTGAGGTTCTTGTTCATCAGTTGTTTCGCTTTGGTTGCTGACAAAAAAGGCAGCGGGTTATTTTTTTATGACAAAAATATCGAGATCACGGTCCAGTTGATCCACCGACAAGGTTGGTTTTTGACTTTTACGGGGATCGGCCGTCTGTATTAAATCACGGACCCGAATATCCAAAAATTTATACAACTCATCAATGTTGACCAGGTTATCGTCAGAGCTGACGGAGAGGTAGTCTCCTGAGTTGAGCACTACCGGCTGGCCTTTGATGGCCTCTATCAGGGCTACGGTAAAGATACCATTTTCGTTATCTTTTGATTCATATGATAATTCTTCACTCGTGCAGGAAGCGATGGAGACCATTCCCGGCTCCTTTTTGTTGGCCCGGAAAATAGCCTGCTGCAATTCATCCGGGGTCAGGGTTTCGTTTTTTGCGGCTCCGCTTAGGCAGGCGTCGAAAAACAGGATGCGCTTGCATTTCATTTTATCCAGAAACCGCTCTCTGATTTCCCCCCGGTAATCAATGGAAGTGGACAAGGGGCTTTCCCGGTCGAAATTGGAAGGTAACATATAGAACTTGTCGTCCAGTTTGTTACCGTGACCGGAAAAATAGACCATGACGTAATCCTTCTCCTGGATTTCACCCAGCCGGTATTTGTTGTAAAGCTTTTCGAATGCACTGACTATGGTGGTTTTGTCGGTTTCCCGATCGGTGGTCAGGGTTTCGATGATTACTTTTTTAAAGAAACCGCCCCCTTGCTGTTGCTTTACCGTCTGGGCAAAATCCAGGGCATCTTTGGCCGTAAACTGCAGGTTTTGGTAGGCCTTGCCGCCGGTTACACCAATGGCCAGTACATAGAGGCTGGGATCCTCCGCGTTATAGTTGATCACGAGAGAATCCTTTTTCCCGAGCAGATCGACCACAACGACGTTCCGGCCTTTTTTCAGGTTTTTCACCGTATAGTCGAACCTGAAATCAAACCTACCGACTTCTTCCTCTGCCGGACCAAACAAAGCGGCATCGAAGCTTTTTTCATCTTGCAGGAGCATGCCATTGTTGCTGATTTTAAAATCGCTCAGCCGGACGTTTTTCGTGTCCACCGTTGTCATCATGGTGATCTGAATGTCATTGCTCAGGCTGTGGTCGATTTCCCGGCTGTTCCCGATGACCGGACTCAACCACCGCATCACGACCGGAGCAGCATCCAGGCGGCTGCCGGTATTGGCATTTTTACGACACTCAATTTTATGGGAAAAACGGTAGACCAACTGTCCACTTGTCAATACTTCTATATGAATGGGAAAAAGGCCATCCTGCATTTTTTCCGATGCTTTGAGGCCAAAAGAAAACATCTTTTTACCACTTTTTGGCAGCACATACTCGTACAGCACCTTTCCGGTCAGTTCTACTCCCGGCACCTCTCCTTCCAGGCTGGCGGTCACTTGTACGTCGATGATATCATCGGGGCCGTTATTCAACAGTTCAAACTTAAAGCTCCCGCGTTCGCCGGGCGACAGCAGCCCGTCGTTATTGGTGTCATCCTCCAGAAAGGGGGCGCTGTGGCTGAGCAAAAGATTCCCCCCCAACCATTTGGAAGCCAGGAGCTCTACGTCTCCCAGGCAGATGAGCCGGACCGACGGTCTGATATTTTTCCCGGCGATGTTGCCGGCAATGATGTGGCGGCCCCAGGGTGTTCTGATAATCTTCACTGCTTCAAACCTTTCGCCATCATTCAGCTCAATGTGGAATTCGTCCAGTGACTGTTGGTCCTTACGGATGACCAACTGGAGGCCTTCGGGGGCCCCTACCGGATCGGGATGTACGCAAGCCCAGTATTTCCCGTAATAAGATTTGAAAATAGCCGAGGCTTTGTTGGGCTCCCTCGATTCAAAAGATTCATACAGTACAGGCTTCAACTGCCGGTTCATTTCAACAATCAAAGCATCGCTCACGCCGGTCGGGTTGTCGTTGGTTTCACCGGCCAGCAGAAGGTTGCCATTGATAGCCAGGTCAGCGCTGTACACCTTTTCGATCTGGTTGCCACCAAAGACCTTGTTATTCTCCCGGCCTTTTTCATCCACTACGGCTACCCAGATATCCCCCTTGGCGTAACCACCACTTCGGCGGGTTTCGCCACACAACCAGACCGAGTCGCCGGCTATTTTTTCCATCCCGCTTATTTTTCCGTAAACACCCTCACCGAGGCTGGCTTCTTTCGTCAGCTTCATTTGGTGATCGACTCTGGAAAGCCAGATATTCCCGTCTCCATAACTTGATTTCCGGCCGGCCAGGGTCCCGGTCCGGCTGTTGTTCCAGACGATTTCTTCAAAATATTCGTCGCCATCTTCTCCGTAAAAACTGTCCGAAATAAAATTACCTTGTTCATCCAGCCGCACCAACCAGGCCTGTTTTCCAAGTTTCCCCCCCTTCTCTGAGTAGCCGGCCAGGTAAAAGCTTTGCTCGTCGGCTTCGGCCAGGGAGAAAAATACATCGTCTTTGTTGCCTCCCATTTCCTCTCTCCGCAGCAACTCCCCGTTTTTGGTATCCAGGAGCATGAACAGTCCTTGTTTGTACTTATCGCGGGTCGTCTCCCCCGCCATGGCCAGGCGACCATCGGCCGTCAGGATGACATCGTGAATGACATCTTCCCCACCCTGCTCCAATACGACATCCCAAATAGCAGTGAGTGCCTGGTTTTGGGAAAACAGAACGCCTGGAAACAAAAGGGAAAAAACAGTGATATAGATGGGCTTCATGGCGAATGGTAAGCGTTTAAAACCACTTTCCCGGGCGGTGGCTGAACGCCCGGGAAAGTGGCCAAAGTTTTAAAGGATCTTGGCAAAAATAACAATAGGAAAACACAAAGCCTTTTTCTTACGCTCTAATTTTGACATCCCGCAAAATACGGGCGTGCATCAATGTACCCTCCTCGATGCGGACCTCCGTCCCTTTGATCAGCAACCCCTGAGCAATAAATATGGGTGCCGCCGCCAGGATGCCTACCCCGCCCGTTGCGGCGGCCACTGCGATGCAAACAGCCGTTGGGGTCGTACTGACACCCCAGGCCAATGCCCGGCGGCTCTTACCTACCCGCTGAATGGTGCCCCCTTCCAGCAGTATGATCTGACCATCGACGGTCCGTACGTGCAACCCTTCCAGGGTCAACGATCCGCCGGCTCCGAACTTATTGGCTCTCTTGACTTTCTTCACATGACCGGAAGCAAACTGCCCCGTGCGGAGTACCGTCTTTCCATCCACATTTACATCGATATAAACCTCCAACTGGATCACATCCCCGCGGTTGACATCTGCAGATGAAACGGTCTCCGGCAACCGCAGGACGATATTGGTGCCTCTCTCCAGCAAGGTGGCAGGCTCTTCATAACTGGTGCTGTCGGTTGCTGGCTGCTCTTTGACTGCGGCAGCCCGGCTGAGGTTGATGACGAATAAAGTGGCGGCGATAACGATTATAATCTTTTTCATTTCAAGCGGATTTTAAGTGCAATGGATAATAGATTGTTTGCCACTTAGTAGATCGCCCTGGGGTTGAGTACCCACTTTTTTTCAAAAAAAAACCAACTCACCGAACATTTATAAAACTGAAAACCTACGCCCGCCGCTCCGGAACTATTTTAAGGCTAACCAGTGCTGTAATTATGGTTGACATTGCGGGCATTCTATGGATCCCTGAATTTATCCTCTACTATTAAAAATTTTCTAAATCACTGATAATCTGTTTCTTAAAAATAAAATAAACTAATTTTTCATTTTTATTTAAAAAAACTGGGCACCCCCGTTTACCCCTCTCCACTAAGCTTTGAACATCAGGTTCAACCTTCTGAAAAAAATAAAATCCATCATTAGAAACGGTTTCTCTGCCGGATACAACAGCCGGGAAACCGTTTCAACAAAACCTTCAACTCTTATGAAAAAGTTATTTGTCAACCTCTTCGTATTCGCCTTGATGGCCTTTGCCAACAGTACTACCGCTACTTCATCTGCCGATCCGATGCCGGATGATGCCCTGATCACGCTGCCTGCCGGCACCGTCGTTTCCCTGTCACTGAATGAAGAAGTCAACTCCGACGAATTTTTTGTTGGAAATGCCATCGACTTTATGGTTCGCAGCAATGTCATGGTAAACGGGAAGGTGCTCATCGCCGCTGGTACATTTGCCGAAGGCACAATCACTTCCGTAAAAAACTCCTGCAAAGGTCAATGCCCCGAAATCACTATTTCCGTGGACAATGTGCAGGCCGTGGATGGCCAAAGAGTCAACCTGAATGGCAAGCCGCATAAGGTCAAAGCACGCTGCTGTAACACCTGCGGCAATGACGGCGAACAAGCCGTTATTCAGATGGGCACCAGCATCAGCGCCCGGGTCATGGACAGCACGACCATCAATGGTTGATCCAGCCGTCAGACGCCAAAAAACCAATTTCGTCCAACCAACCTATCACTCCCGGGCAGGACACTACCCCATGTCCTGCCCTCTTTTCAAAAAAAATTATCATGAAAAAATACGTTGCATTCACCATCGCCATTATGGCCTTTTCGGCCTTTGCGTTTTGCCACGCCCAACCGATGGAGGCTCCGGCTTTTCATTTGTTGAATTTCCATAAAAAAGTAACCATTCCCGCCGGAACGGTGATCTTTCTGGAAACAAACGACCAATTAGACGCCGCTTCCATGACCGTCGGGCAACTCCTCCATTTCAAAGTAAAAACAGACGTAATCGCTGAGGGTCGGACGTTGATCCGGACCGGCGCAATGGCTACCGGCCAGGTAAAAGCAATCGGTGCTCCTACCTACAACCAGGCCGGCACCATTACCATCGACGTACTTTTTGTACAAGCCGTCGATGGCCAGCAAATCAGTACCACCGGTCTTGAGCAGACTTTCGCCGGCGTGTATCCGGGTTCGCCGGCCACGGTTGAAAGTGGGGTCAGTATCGCAGCTTTTACCCAAAACGAAACCACGATTAAAGCGGAATAGTAACAGATAATAGATTAGCATTTAGGTAGGCCCGGGCATCGCTGCCCGGGCTTTTTCCGTCAATAGTCTACTTTTTTTTGCAATGCTTTCCTGAATAGCTGACAGAATATTTTAATTTTACCGGATATGGATTTGACTTTTTGAACGGCCCTGCCTCCTCTCCTAACCTATTATTATCCGGATTGGCAATTATTATTATCTGTGCCTTCACGTATTAATCTGAAAATATAGTAATTGGACAAATGAAACTGAAAATAAAAAAACGGAATTTACCTATCTAATCTATTGACTATCAATTTGTTTCAGGTAAATATTTTGAATTTTTATTTGCATTTTAATTTTGATTACCTATTCATTAAGGAGCGTTCCAGCCTTCAGTTTGTCATGAAATTTATTGTTTTAGAAGCTGTCCCTGGAAGTTATCAGCGGTGTACACTTTACCTTTTAAAAACCCAAAATATCTGTTTTATGAAAAAGGCTTTTCTATTAATTGTCTTTCCTTTTCTACTTTTTGAGAACTTGCCGGCCCAGTCCTGCGACCCTGTTTTTACCTGCATCGATGGCCCGTCGTGTGGTTCACCCAGCCAGGTATTGCCGCCCAACGATTGTGCAAACTCGGGCAACCTTTGTCCGCCCAACCCCAATACACCTTCTTGTCCTTCGGATAGTTGTGCCCTGGTTACCCTCTGGTGCCGGCTGGGCCAGCCCGGTTCTTTACTTTCCTGGAATAGCAGCCTGCCGTACAGCGAATGGGAGGGCGTGACGGTCAATAGCTCCGGGTGTGTCACCGAGCTTTGTCTGAGCTTTAAAGGGCTGACG
>JBFIJS010000096.1:0-9541 GCA_041600595.1 Saprospiraceae bacterium
CGGTAAAACCGGCAAAGCATACACCCTGAAATCCGAGACCCCTTCCAATAAATACCTCTTCGTTATTCACGAATGGTGGGGGCTCAACGACCAGATCAAACAGGAAGCCGAACGCTTGTTTGGCGAACTGGAAAATGTCAACGTGATGGCCCTTGATCTTTACGACGGCAACGTGACCGACGATGCCGATCAGGCTGGGAAATTTATGAACGCTGTAAAGCCCGAACGCTGTGAAGCAATTGTCAAAGGAGCACTGGCCCAAGCGGGCGGCGATGCTCAGGTAGCTACGGTAGGCTGGTGTTTTGGTGGAGGATGGTCATTGCGCAGCAGTATCATTGCCGGCGACCAGGGAGCCGGCTGTGTTATGTACTACGGTATGCCCGTGGAAAAAGCCAATGAACTGGTCCCATTGCAAGCTGACGTGCTGGGCATTTTCGCCGAAAAAGACGGCTGGATCAATAAAGAGGTGATCGGTAAATTTGAAGGACTCGCAAAAGCGACCGGAAAAAACGTGGAGACCAAATGGTTTGCTGCGGATCACGCTTTCGCCAACCCGAGCAGCCCCCGTTACAATGAGGCGGCCGCACAGGAAGCCAACCGCATGGCGCTGGCTTTTTTGCAAGAAAAACTGGGAGAGTGATTGCTGAATAAAAAGACGGTTTCGGGACGGTCAGCTTCGGCCGAACCGAAACCACCTTTTCAGTCTGGGTCTGGACCTTTGTCCGGCATTTCTTTTCCGAAATAAATCCAAACCTTATTTGCACCCGCTTTTCCGATTACCGTTTCCAATTCCTCTTTTTGTGCATCCCGCATTTTTTTCACCGAACCGAAGTGCTTCAATAGCCTGGCAGCGGTCTTTTCGCCGATGCCGGGGATGTCTTCAAGTTCCGTTTTGGTGAAATCTTTTGAGCGCTTATTACGGTGGAAGGTGATGGCAAAACGGTGCGCCTCGTTGCGGGCCTGCTGGATGAGCTTGAGACTCTCGGATTTTTTATTGATGTAGAGCGGGACGGAATCGCCCGGGAAAAAGATTTCTTCCAGCCGTTTGGCAATGCCCACAACGGTTACTTTGTTCAGAATGCCCAATACTTCGAGGCTCTTCACCGCTGAACTTAATTGCCCTTTTCCCCCGTCAATAATAATGAGTTGGGGCAGCGGCTCGCCCTCCTGCAACAGCCGGCGATAACGACGGTAAACAACCTCTTCCATCGAGGCAAAATCATTGGGGCCCTGCACGGTTTTGATGTTGTAATGTCGATAATCTTTCTTGCTGGGTTTGGCATTTTTAAATACGACACAGGAAGAGACGGGATAGCTGCCCTGCATGTTGGAGTTGTCGAAACATTCGATGTGCAGCGGAACGGTGTCCATGTTGAGGTCGCTCTGCAAAGTGCGGAGGATGCGCTCGGCAGGCGTTTGTTTGTTGGTTTTTGAAATCTCTTCCTTCTTCCTTTGCAGCAGAAAAAAGCGGACATTCTTTTCCGACAGTTCAAGCAGTTTTTTCTTGTCGCCTATTTTGGGGATGGTTTGAACAATGCTGTCGTCCGCCAGTGGGATCTGGTAGGGCAGAATAACCTCCCCGGCAATGCTGTCGAAACGTTGGCGGAGTTCCGGTACCACGTAAGCCAACAGGTCGGTTTCGTCTTCGTCCAGGTTTTTGACCATTTCCTGGGTGTAAGTGTTGATGATGGCGCCGTTGACTACTTTGATATAATTGACAAAAGCATTTTTTTCGTCGCTGGCAATGGAAAAAACATCGACATCGCGGATGGTCGTGCTGACCACCGTACTCTTGCTCTGGTAATCTTCAAAAAAAGTGAGTTTTTCTTTGAGAGCCTGGGCTTTTTCAAACTCAAGGTTTTCGGCGTGCCGGAGCATCAACTCCTGGAAATGCCGTTTCACCGGCCCGAAATTTCCCTTGAGAATATTCTTGATCTGATCTATTTTTTCGTTGTAGTTCTCCTCCGTTTCCAACCCCTCGCAGGGCCCCTCGCAATTTTTGATATGGTACTCCAGGCAAACCTTGAATTTGCCTTTGCTGATGTTTTCGTCGGAGAGCAGCAGGTTGCAGGTGCGCAGCGGAAACAGGGTTTTGATCAGATCCAGAATCGTTTTGATCTGCATCCTCGAAGTGTAGGGGCCAAAATAGGTGGAGCCGTCCCGGACGACATTGCGGGTGATGAAAACCCGCGGAAACCGCTCATTCTTGACACATAAGTAGCTGTAGCTTTTCCCATCTTTCAGCATCACGTTATAAGGTGGCTGCAAGCGTTTGATGAGGGTGCTTTCCAGCAGCAGGGCATCGGTTTCCGTTTCGACGATGGTCATCTCTATGCTGCGGGCGTGCTTGACCATCACCCTCGTTTTCAGGGCCATGCCTTTAGTTGAGCCAAAGTAGGAGGACAAACGATTTTTTAAATTTTTCGCCTTGCCGACGTACAGTACATTCTTTTCCCCATCGAGAAAACGGTAAACGCCCGGGTCTTTGGGCCATGTCGGCATGAGTTCTTTGTAGTCCTTATCGGTCATAGAATGAAAAAACTTTCGGTTGTTATCAAAGCCTACACCTTGCGTCTGGCCGGCGGTAAAACTATAGAACTTAAGTTGATTTTATGAAAAGTCCGTTTTTAACCGGTATGTCCGGGCAAAGTTAAGTTGTACCCTGATGCAAAACCGCCGGTTGAGCATCCCGCACAAGTCCGGCGGGTAGTTGCCGTGAAACAACAATCAGCCTGCTCTACGGGTTGCAGCTTGTTTCGGTCCGGGCACTTACCGCCATCTCGCAAGTTCTTTTAAAATAACCGGCCTTTAAAATCGTTCATCCTTTTTGTAAATGGATCCCGGTTTTGCCAATCGTGTGGATTTATAGCCGCCATCGGGCAAAGCAATTCATCAGGGAAGACATTCATATTTGTTTGCGGAAACAAAACCCTCTGGTCATTGGCAGCCGATGTATAAGACCGATGACCCCGGCAGGGTGGGGGCGTTTGAGTTTTGTAAGAAAAGCCTCTAAATCCATCAGATCATGTAGCCATTCCATGGCCTAACCCTTTACCTTTGTGAGCATTTTTCAAAAATCCTTTATAGAATGAGATATATCCTTTTTTTGTTTTTATTGTGCCAACTGACCACCCATGCCCAAACCTCCCAGGGCTTAGTAACCTGGATCAACTTTGACGGACCAGGCTGTGAGGCTAAAGACCAGTTTGGCAGCCCCGGTATTATTGTGTTTCCCGGCGATTCGGTCAAATGTGCCTGCGGTGCGAGTGGCGGTGCTTTGCGGTTCGACGGCAGCCCCAGCAGCTACCTGTTGTTAGGAGGGCCAAGTCTTGATAATGTGTTCACTACGATTGACTTTACACTTAGTTTTTACTTCAAAGCAGAGCAGGGAAGCACGGTGCCCGGCACGCCCCAGGTTTTGTTTGCCAGAAAGGATAACTGTAGCCAGGACACTTCCTTTGTTGTTAAATACTTCCCCGGTGGCAGCCGGCAAATTTCGGTTGAACTGTTCGAGAGTCAGTCCGTTTCCACTACGCTTTTTGCCTCACTGCCCAATACCTGCTGGCATCACATCACCATCGTTCGCAGAGGTCCGGAAACGATTCTGTATCATAATGGTGTGGAATTAAGACGTGCAAGCACGATCAACGGACAGCGGGTGAGCCTGATCAACTCCAGTGTCAACAGCATCAATATCGGTGAAAGCGATTGCCCTTCCGACGGAAGATTTCGCGGGATCATGGACGAAATCCGGCTATACAACCGGGCCTTGTCGAGGACAGAAATACAGGATCTTTACTTATTTCCCGACAACATCGCCAACGGACTCCGTTTCAATGATCTGAAAGATACGACCATCTTTCTTGGCGGTTCGGTTCCCATTTTCCTGACAGAGACTTGTGCCACGTCTTTCTCCTGGACTCCGACTACCGGGGTTGATGATCCCAATATTGACGAACCTGTCATTACCCCTGATGTGACTACAACTTACATCGTGGAAATGGAAGATGAACTTTGCACCCAGGTTGACTCTATCCAGATCGTGGTGATCGACCCCTCGGCCGTTCAGTGTGGCGACATCTTCCTGCCCACTGCCTTTACCCCCAACAACGATGGTCTCAACGATCGCTTCGGCATCAGCAATCCTTTTTCTACCGGGGAAATACTGGCTTTCGACATCTACGATCGTTGGGGAAATATTGTTTTTTCCACGGTTGATGTACTGGAGAAATGGGACGGATCGTTCCGGGGCTCCCCGGTCAACCCCGGGGTTTTTCTCTACCGGTTGAAGTATCGTTGCGAAGGCGTCGAAGAGTTGTTGTCGGGAAGCGTAACCGTGATCAGGTAACTATTCCAGCGATGTTGTTGCCTTTTTTAGATAAAAATGAGATCGAGGCCGGCTGCGATGAGGCCGGCCGGGGTTGTCTTGCCGGACCGGTGTTTGCGGCGGCGGTCATTTTGCCGAAGGCCTTCAAACACCCGTGGTTGAATGACTCCAAACAACTGACCGAACCGCAACGCGACGCCCTTCGGCCCATCATCGAAAAGGAAGCTGTCTCCTGGTCGGTTGTGAAACTGGAACCACCGGAAATCGATCAGCTCAACATCCTGTGGGCTTCGGTGGAAGGGATGCACCGGGCCGTTCAGCGACTGCTTACCCAACCGACCAGCCTGCTTATCGATGGCAACCGTTTCAAACCCTACCCCGGCATTCCACACCACTGCATCGTAAAAGGCGATGGGAAATATCTGTCCATTGCGGCTGCTTCTATTTTAGCGAAGACCCACCGGGATGAGCACATGGCCGTTTTAGCCAGCCAATATCCGGAGTATGGATGGGGAAAAAACAAGGGCTATCCGACAAAGGCTCACCGGGAAGCCATTCGCCAATATGGAGCGACACCGCATCACCGGCAATCGTTTCGATTGTTGCCGGAAACACCATAAACAGCACCATTTTAACACTTGCGCTACCGGGCTTAATCCCTAACTTCGCAACAGGAGTAATTTTAGCTCCGCAAAAAAATACCAATGATACACGAAGTCTTAGATGTTATTTTTAAAGATTTGAACCATTATTTTGCAAGGCGCCTCGGCGTGCAAGAGCCAAAAGTGGTGGTAAATAATTTGCTCTCCGAGGCTGGAAAAACACCACCTGCCAATCAGAACAAACTGGTCGTCTCGTTGGTCAACCTGACAACTGACACCTTCCTGTCAACCAACCCTTCTCCGGGAGGATTTATGAAAAAGAATCCGCCGGTAGGTGTGAACCTGGAAGTGCTGATCGCTTCTTTTTTTGACGATTATCAGGAGGGCTTGAAGTTCCTGTGGTTGGCCATTTCATATTTCCAGGGGAAAGCGATTTTTACGCGAGAAAATACCCCGGGACTAAGCCCTGGCACAGGCCGGGTTATTGTAGAAAGTGTTCATTTAAGCCGTTCTGATAATTACCAACTCTGGAGAACAACCGGCACCCACTACCGACCATCTATCGTTTATAAAATTCGTTTCCAGTCTGTTGAGGATGTGTTATCGGAGGAGCTCCCGACGATCACGGCTGTCACAACGGATAAACCATCGCTTTAAGGCCGGTAAAACCAGTAATGGTGAGAAAGGCACCTAAAGCCCGGCTGTCTCTTCTTCCGCAGCAGCGGGGTGTTTTTGTGGAGATAATTTTTTTTACCAAAGAAGACCTCCTTTTAAATAGTTACGTTTTACAGATATTTGCTGCTCTTTATAGATTTGAGGCACTTTTTGCCAACCTCTGAGGTGCAAAACCGTTTTCTTTTCATTTTCCATCAATACCCGTCGTAGTTGCCAGTTGCGAACTATCCAATGAACAACCCCGGCGAACAATAATAATGACTGACTACTCTTTCATTGCCAACGCACATCCTTCCTACATTGACTCCCTGTACGAACAGTTTCAGGATAATCCCGATGCCCTTGACGAAAGCTGGCGGCTTTTTTTCCGCGGGTTTGATTACGGTTTTCAGGGAGAAACCAATGGCACCGCTGCCTCCAACGGTAGTGGCGTCACCCCTGGCCAGGTCGATCTCGACGAACTCCGGGTGCTGGCCCTGATCATCGGTTATCGCAACCGGGGACACCTGAAATCCACCACCAACCCGATCCGGAAAAGGATGGATCGGAAACCGTTCCTCGACCTGGCGGATTTTAGTTTAACCGAAAAAAACCTCGATAAAAAATACGTAGCCGGCAAGGAGATCGGCCTGGAGAACGCTACCCTGCGGCAGATCATCAATCGTCTGGAACAGGTGTACTGCGCCAATATCGGCTTTGAATTTCACCATATTCAGGACCGGAACAAGCGTCGTTGGTTGAGAGACCGGATCGAAAAGGTAACCCCCGACCGGGAATTCGATCTCACGCTGGACGAGAAAAAACGCATCCTGAAGAAACTGAACGGAGCCACTGTTTTCGAGCAGTTTTTGGGAAAAAAATATGTCGGCCAAAAGCGTTTTTCGCTGGAAGGTGGAGAAACGACTATTGCAGCTCTTGACGCAATCATCACTGCCGCCGCCAATGACCGGGTAGAAGAAGTAGTCATCGGGATGGCCCACCGCGGTCGCCTCAATGTACTGGCGAATATCATGGGCAAAACCTACGAACAAATTTTTAGTGAATTTGAAGGGGAAATGCCCGAAGACATGAGCTTCGGTGATGGTGACGTCAAATACCATCTCGGCTTTTCTTCGCTGGTCAAAACCCCGGATGATAAAGAAATTTACCTGAAACTGGTCCCCAATCCCTCCCACCTCGAAGCGGTCAACCCGGTTGTGGAAGGTTTTGCCCGGGCCAAGGCCGATGTATTGTACAAATCCGATTACGACCGGATTTTACCAATACTCATCCACGGTGATGCCGCAGTCGCCGGACAGGGAGTCGTTTACGAAGTCATTCAAATGAGCAACCTGGAAGGTTATTACACCGGCGGAACGGTGCATTTTGTGATCAATAACCAGATCGGCTTTACGACCGATTGGCAGGATGCCCGTTCTTCGACCTATTGCACATCGGTGGCGAGTGTGGTGCAGGCGCCGGTCTTTCACGTCAACGGTGACGATCCCGAAGCCGTGGTGTTTGCCTGCAAACTGGCTTTCGAGTACCGCCAGTTGTTCAACAACGACGTGTTTATCGATATGGTTTGCTACCGCAAACACGGGCATAACGAAGGCGACGACCCCAAGTTTACGCAGCCACACCTGTATTCGCTTATTGACAACCACCCCGACCCGAGGGCCGTTTACAGCCATCGCCTGGCCGAGCGCGGCGATCTCGAAAAAGCCATTTCCGAAAAAATGGAACAGGAGTTTTGGAATGAACTCCAGGCTCGTCTCGACGATGTCAAACAAAATAAATTGCCGTATGTCTACCAGGATACGGAAGAAGCCTGGCGATTGCTCAAAAAAGTGACCACCGCGGAAGACTACGAGGAATCCCCTGAAACCGGGGTGGACGAAAAGGTGATCAAAAGCATTTTAAAACACCTGCATACGTTGCCCGAAGATTTCAATCCGGTGAGCAAGATCAAACGGATCTTAAAGTCTTCAAAAAAATTGGTCGATGATGGAAAACTCGACTGGGGCTTGGGTGAACTGACGGCCTACGGCACGCTGTTGCTGGAAGGGAACGATGTCCGGTTGAGTGGTCAGGATGTCCGTCGGGGCACCTTCTCCCACCGCCATGCGGTGTTGGAAGATGAAACGACCGACTTCGAGTACAACCGTCTTAACAATATGAAAGAAGAGCAGGGCAGGTTCCGTATTTTCAACTCCCTGCTTTCTGAATACGGCGTGCTGGGCTTTGAATATGGCTATTCCCTCGCCCGCCCGGATGCCCTTGTGATCTGGGAAGGACAGTTCGGCGACTTCTTCAATGGCGCCCAGGTGATGGTCGATCAGTTCATCGCTGCGACTGAAAGCAAATGGCGGCGGATGAGTGGCCTGTGTATGTTCCTGCCACATGGCTACGAAGGGCAAGGCCCGGAGCACTCCAGCGCCCGCATCGAGCGCTTCCTGCAACTTTGCGCCAATTACAACATGACGGTGGCCAATGTAACCACCCCCGCCAATTTATTTCACCTGCTCCGCCGGCAGATCGTGCGCCCGTTCCGGAAACCATTGGTCCTGGCAACTCCCAAGAGCGGTTTGCGCCATCCAGATTTTATTTCCGAAATAAAGGATTTCGCCACCGGCACCCGCTTCCAGGAAGTCATCGACGATGCCACAGCCAACAAGGCCAAGGTCAAAACTTTGTTGCTTTGCTCCGGTAAAATTGCCTACGACTTGCTGGAGAAAAAACGCAATGATAAAAGGGAAGACGTGGCGGTGGTTCGCCTGGAGCAATTGTATCCACTCCCGGAAAAACAACTGGATGCTATTTTTAAAAAATATGCTAAAGCACAAGTACGCTGGGTGCAGGAAGAACCGGCCAACAATGGCGCCGGGATGCACATTTTGTTTCACCTGGGGGAAAAACACCCCATGAAACTGGTGAGCCGCCCCGCCAGCGCTTCTCCCGCAACGGGCTACAAGAAAAAGCACGAAGCCCAGCAAGAAGAACTGATGGAAAAGGCTTTTGCGAAGTGACGACCAGCATTGGGGTATTTCCTTTGCTGTACAGCTATGATAAAAAGAAGCGGCGTTGGTTCAATGAACCGGCGCCGCCTTTATAATGCACGGTGGGGTGAGTAGCTTGCGCCTCCTGTTGTTGTAGGTTTAGCGCAGGGCAACTTGCAACAACAGGTGCGCTGGTAACAAATGAAGTATCTTCGTTGAACGAAAGCTCGCCATGCAAACCCTTGTACAACTCGCTATTTATTGTGCTCAGTTTTCTTTTTCTATTTTTCTGAAATTCTTTTTTGAGTTTGGTAAAAACTTTCCAATAAATTCTCAATCAATTTATCAAGTTTAATGTTTTTTGACTCTATCCATTGTCGAATATCCTGCTTGACTTTTATTTTGACCTCGGTCTGCAATTTCGCCTCTTCAATTGGGTCATAATCAATTCTTTCCCAATTGCCTTCAAATTCTTCATCAAATGCAATGTCGTCGTCATCATAATAAATTGATTTTTCCGGAACATTAATTCCTGCCTTTGACAATTTCATCACGTCCAACGCCTCTACCTTTATTCGCTCGAAATTAATCGAATATCCTTCGAGGGATTGCCCTGTTTCAATCTTTGAGATTGCTTCCGAAACGGATATATTATTATTGGTCATCATTATTTTTATTGAATTTATTGGTTAAATTAAGCCTTTCCTAATCAGGCTTAATTTATGCATGGCTTGCTACAGCAATAAACCTTTTCGTCAGGTTTTGATCAATTCATGTGTAAACAGGTTGGGTTATGAAAAATACGGTTTTTTCCCGATACAAAAGACTTTCCAAATATAGTGGTGTAGTGCTGTTAGCGGCCTTTTTGGCCTTGATCTTGGGTTTATATGTCGATCAGCCCATGTTGTTTATCAACATTCCCGGCTTATTGATCGTTTTGGGGGGGACAGTGGTGGCGA
>JBFIJS010000097.1:0-9523 GCA_041600595.1 Saprospiraceae bacterium
GTGTCGGAGGTTCGAATCCTTCATTGCCCACACCATTCAAATCCTTTTCGACAAATCCGTTGAAAGGGATTTTTTTTTGAAAAACATAAGGGCAATCAGCACAGCTCGTTCAGAGCATCCCGATCTCGCATCGGGAGGGCCGGAGGTTCGAATCCTTCATTGCCCATCATTCAAATCCTTTTTGGCATCACGCCGGATGGGATTTTTTTATGCTCAAAAAGCGGGACATATCTCACACCTATTTGCACAGCTTACCACAACCTTACTACCTTCGCTTGCATTAATTTATTGTGGCGCACACCCCTGCAAAAGCTATGGCTGTTCGTCTAACCATGAAATAGCTCACCCGTCAATCAAACAGGATGAAGGAAAAATCAGGCATCAAAGCAACAACTACCAACAAAGCTTTCAGGAAGAAAGAGAAAATAAGGGTCATGGTCGCCCTCATTGAAGAAATTATCAAAACAGCACTGGTAGCAGAAAAAAAAGCCCAACCGGCCTTGGAGCGCATTCATAAAAAATACAAAAAGAGCGCCCGCAACCTGCTACATTACCGGGCTCTCCGCTCGTTTGACCTGAGGGATTTGCAAAAAAAGCTGGGCAATATGGGCCTCTCCCGTTTTGCCAAATCCCAATCGCACATCATGGCCAGTTTATCCACCAACAAGGCCATTCTTGAAGCGCTCTTAAATAATACCCCCCTGCAGTTGCCTGCCAATGAACTCTCTTTTAAAAAAGGAGAAGCAGCCCTGAAAGCAAACGCCAAAGAGTTGTTGGGATATCGTACCAAAAACCGACGGACCCGAATCATGGTGACCATGCCGTCAGAAGCCGCCGACAATTATAAAATGGTGGAAGATATGCTCACGGCAGGGATGAACTGTGCCCGCATCAATTGTGCTCACGACCACCCGGTTGTCTGGAAAAGTATTATTGACAATGTGCGGGAAGCATCTAAAAAACTGGGCAAGAAATGTAAAATCGCCATGGATCTCGCCGGCCCAAAAATCAGAACAGGCGCCATCGTAGATGGCCCAAAAGTGCTGAAGATAAAGCCGCCCAAAGATGTTTACGGAAAAATCCTGGAGCCCCTCAAAATATGGATCGGCGCTACCCCTAAACCCGGATTCATCCATGTGCCTGTTTCTCAAAAAGACATAGATAAAATCCAGGATAAAAAATTCCTCTATTTCAGAGACGCCAGAGGTAAAAACCGCCAGTTAAATTTAATCAAAAAAGAAATCGACGGGTACATTGCCCTTTGCGGAAAAACAACCTTTCTGGAAACCGATATGCCCGTTTTTTTAAGTAAAAATAAAACGGGTAAACCAATGCTGATTGGTGAATTGCCACATAGCGAGATGCCTTTGATTTTAAGCACCGGCGATTCGTTGCGGTTAGATAAGGAACCCCTTCTGGGCGAGCCCGCTATTTACACCAAAACGGGGGAATTGCTCTCCAGGGCACATATTTCCTGCACGGCACCTGCTGTTTTCGAACAGGTAAAAGCAGGAGAACGCATCCTGTTCGATGATGGAAAAATAGAAGGAGTCATAAAAAAAGTCACGAAAGGCAGTTTACTGATTAAGATCACACATGCAGTAGGCGGAAAGGCCAAGCTCCGGTCCGAAAAGGGCATCAACTTCCCCAACACAGCATTGACCATGAGCGGCCTCACAGATAAGGACAAAAAGGATTTACCTTTTATCACCGAATACGCCGACGTCGTCAATTTTTCTTTTGTCAACCGGCCGGAAGACGTACATGAATTGATGGCTGAACTGGAAAAATTAAATGCAAAAGATAAGTTAGGGGTTGTTTTAAAAATCGAAACCCAAAGCGGATACAATCAGTTAATGGACATCCTCCTGGCAGCCATGCAGGTGTACCCGGTCGGGGTGATGATCGCCCGGGGCGATTTGGCCATAGAAACGGGCTGGGACAACATTGGCCGGGTGCAGGAGGAAACGTTAGCGCTGTGCCAGGCCGCTCATATCACCGACATCTGGGCAACGCAAGTGCTCGAAGGATTGGCAAAAAAAGGAATTCCCTCCCGCTCAGAAATAACCGACACCGTCATGGCCCAACGAGCCGATTGTGTCATGCTAAACAAAGGGCCGTTTATCCTTCAGGCCATCCGCCTGCTCGACGTTATCCTGACCGATATGGAACCACACTGGGAGAAAAACGCACCGATGTCACCAAAACTGGAACAGGCAGATAAAACCGGGGCAGTGAGTAAAACTTGACAAGTATCTTTGATTATCGGCATTTTCCGGGCTTTCACCAACATCAGTTGTCTGCCGTTTTCAGCCCGACAAAACGAAACCATGCCCACTGTATGCCCCCTCTGGTGGCCATAAACACCAATAGCGCCAACCACAAACCATTGTTTCCCCAGGGAAAAAACCGGGCCTGTGCGTAGTAAAATATCAAATAAACCAACAACGCTACCAACATGGTACTCCGCATCGCAACTGAAGCAGTATGTCCTACATAAATGCCATCCCAAATGTAACCGGGCGTCGCAACAATCGGGAATAAAACCACCCAAAATATAAAGGGCCTGGCAGCTTCGATAATATTTTTCTGATCCGTAAAAACGTACAAGAGCACATCACCGGACACCAGATAAACAAGGCTGTATACTACCGAAAAACCCATGGCCCACAAAAATGAATAGCTGATAGCTTGCTTCAACCGGCCCTGGTCGCCAGCCCCCAGGTACCTGCCAATCAAACTTTCCGAAGCGTGGGCAAAACCGTCAATACCGTAAGACATCCACGAAACAAATTGTAATAAAATAGCATTGACCGCCAATATTACATCTCCCTGCCGGGCCGATTCATTATCAAAAAAGGCAAAAGCAAAAATGAGGCAAAAGGTGCGGATAAAAATATCCCGGTTGAGAGCCAGGAACTTTTTCAAGGCACTTAATTCCAGTATTATTTTCCGGTTTAAATATTTAATATAATTGGCGTATTTATAGTAAAATAATCCCAGCGCCGCCAGCAATCCGGTGTATTGGGCGATCACGGTTCCCAGTGCAACACCATCGGCTTTCATGCCTTTATAATTCACGAAATATACATTGCAAATCACATTTACCACATTAATCAAAATGGTCAAAAGAAGGGGATAGAATGCATTTTGCACCCCAAAAAACCATCCCATCACCGCATACAAAGCGAGGGTCGCCGGAGCCGCCCATATTCTTACAAAAAAATATTCTTTGGCAAAAGCTTCAACAGTGGCACTGGCATCGAGCAAACGAAAACTCAGATGGGCCAGTGGCATCTGAATCAACAATAATAAAATACTCCCAAGCAGTGCCGTCACCAGGGCCCGGCCCAATATATTACTGACGCCCGCACGGTCCCCTTTGCCAAAAGCCTGGGCAGTCAGGCCCGTCGTACCCATCCTTAAAAAGGAAAAACTCCAGTAAATAAAATTGAACAGCAGCGATCCCAGGGCCACCGCCCCAATGTAGGCTGCCGACTCCTGCCGCCCCATCAGGGCCGTATCAACGGTCGATAACAACGGGACCGACAAATTGCTCAGAATATTTGGTATCGCCAGGCGAAGGATTTGCTTGTTCAAAATGGATGGATAAATGAGCGGCGAAAATACGAAGCTGAGATTGCGATTCCGAAATATTACATCCGGGAAAATGCAAACCTGTGCGCCATCGGCCAAAGTGACAAAGTAATATTACTCAAAACGAGTCAATGGCAAAAAAGCAGTATCACAAACCGTCTCTTTTTGCATACATTATCTGTTTGGCAAACATTTTTAGCACATCAACAAGCCGAAGAATTACGTATTTTCACGGAAATAAATACCAGGTCTGACCGGGCAACCCTTCCTTTTATCGAAACAATTTTTTATGAAAAAAATATTGACAAATAAAGACCGAACGGCATTTAATCAAATAATCTGGATTACCATTTCCTGGATGCTGATCGGTGTGGCTATTGCATTTTATGAGTACAGCGTTTTACTTTCTCCTTATGTGAACTTCACCAACATCACCCTGAGGGAATTGATAACCTCTCAACTCATTGCTACTTTCATTGCAGGACTGACGGGTGGTACGGTCACCGTTATATATTTTCAAAAATGGATTCGTACCAAACCCTACGGCCAAGCCTTAATCATGATTATCGCCGTTTATTCTGCCGTTTGCCTGGCTGTTTCTTACGCTGCCGGATGTTATTTCTATAGCCAACAAACGGGTATGCCTCCGTTTTCAAAAGATGTGCAAAACGAAATACTCCGATTTATTTCTGGTGTTGAATATTTGAGAATTTACATTTTCTGGCTATTCATCATGTTATCAACAATTATTGCCCTTCTGGTCAACGACAAGTACGGCCCGGGAATATTTATAGATTTTTTATTGGGAAAATATTTCCGGCCCCGCCGGGAAGAACGCATTTTTATGTTCCTTGATTTACGCTCCTCCACCACCATCGCCGAGCAACTGGGAGAGGAGAAATATTTCCATTTTTTAAAAGAGGTATTTAAAGATGTGACTCCTCCCATTCTGTATGCAAAAGGGGAAATATACCAGTACGTTGGCGATGAAATAATCGTCAGTTGGAAAATGCATAACGGGTTGGAAAATATTAATTGTATCAACAGCTTTTTTGAAATAAAAAAAACACTCAGTTCCAAATCGGCCGAATATTTAACGAAATATGGCATCGTGCCCGAATTTAAAGCAGGACTACACTACGGGCATGTCATGGCGGGTGAGATCGGGGTCGTAAAAAGAGACATTACTTTTCTCGGCGATGTACTAAATACGACGGCTCGTATCCAGGAAAAATGCAATGAATTTGGAGTGAATATTTTATTCTCAAAATATTTATCAGAAAAATTAATGTCCCCTTTTAATGATTTTTCTCCGAAACAAATAGGGGAAATTTCCTTGCGGGGAAAGCAGGAAAAAGTCATTTTATTTACCATTTAAACCGGATCCACATCCGTATTGACCCGCACGGTCGAAAAGCCTGCTTCTTTTTGCATATAATACGTTGCGTCAGTAATGGTATCCTTTGCCAATTTCCAAAGCTGCGGATTCCGTTCCATCTTAATTAAAATATCCAATAAATACTGTCCCCGTACCCGCCCCACCGGTGGCACCGAAGGGCCAAGCACCCGCTTACCTAATTTCTCCCGCAACACTTTTACAAATGCCTGTCCGCCCCGGTTGACCACATCCGGTTTTTTGTGTTTTAAAGTAACCTTAATCAGACGGGCAAAGGGCGGATACAAAAACGACCGGCGCTCCATGATTTCCCGTTCAAAAAAACCGGCAAAATCATTATCCAGTATCTCTTTTAAAACCGGATGTGCCGTATTCACAGCCTGCACCAGCACTTTCCCCTGTTTGTTCTTTCGGCCCGCCCTGCCGGCTACCTGCGTGATCATTTGAAAGCCCCGCTCTCCGGAGCGGAAATCGGGAAACTGCAACAACGAATCGGCACTCAGCACCCCGACAATGCTGACATTTTCAAAATCCAGCCCTTTGGTGACCATCTGGGTGCCGACCAGGACATCGATCCGTTTTTCTTCAAAATCATTGATAATACGAGCCAATGACTCCTTATTCCGCACGGCGTCGTAGTCCATCCGGGCGATATTCGCATTGGGCAAATATATTTTAAGCTCATCCTCGATCTTTTGGGTACCGAAGCCCAGCAGTTTCAGTTCTATACTTCCGCACGCCGGGCACTTCCGGGCCACCTGCTCCGTGTACCCACAATAGTGGCATTGCAGGTTTTGCCGAAATTTATGATAAGTCAGGCTCACGTCGCAGTTTACACATTCGGAATGCCAGCCACAGGTCGTGCAGCGGAGGTTCGGCGCATAGCCCCGGCGGTTTTGAAAAAGGATCGCCTGCTCGCCCCGTTCCATTGCGGCTTTCAATTCATCGATTAAAACACTGGTAAAATGACTTTGCATTTTACGTTCCTTGCTCTCCTGCTTCACATCCACGATAACCATACTCGGCAATTCGATCCCGCCAAAACGTTCCGGCATTTCCACCAGCGCATACTTACCTTCTTTAGTATTTTGAAAACTCTCCAACGAGGGCGTCGCCGTGCCAAGCAGCACCTTCGCACCGTGCAGGTGTGCCAGATAAATGGCAGCATCCCGTCCGTGGTAGCGCGGCGAGGGATCGTGTTGTTTGAAGGAAGAATCGTGTTCTTCGTCCACGATCACCAGACTGAGGTTGGAAAACGGGAGGAACAATCCGGAACGGGCACCCAGTATCAGTTGGCAATTGGCAGCGGGCAGTGGGTGGTCGGCGGCATCACCTTTGAGGCTGTCAGCTGCCAACTGCCAGCCGCCAACTTTCTTCCACAATTCCACCCGCTCATTATTGGAAACACGGTGATGATACACCGCAACCTGATCGCCAAAAACCCGCTGCAAGCGGCTGATAATCTGGGTAGTAAGTGCCACTTCAGGCAACAGGTAGAGGACTTGTTCGCCCCGGTCAAGCGCAGCGCGGATGAGTTCCATGTAAACCCTCGTTTTGCCACTACCCGTAACGCCATGCAGCAGCACGACATTTTTCTCTTTGAAATGGGCCGCTATTTCCGACAGCGCCCTGGTTTGCTGCGGGGACAGATCGTGAGCATCGGCCAGCTCCTCTTCGTAGCCGCCGATCCGGCTCATTTCTTTTTCGTACAATTGGAAAATCCCCTTCTTTTCCATGGCCTTCAGCACGGAAGCATCAGCATTGGCCCGGGTGTAAATATCCTGACGGCGCACAAATTCCTGTGCCCGGTCCGCTTCCACAAAAGCCAGGAGTGCCTCCGTTTGCCGGTTTGCCCGGCTGCATTGCTCAAACGCCTCCACCAGTTGTTTCCGGTCGGAATGGTAAGGCTCAGACAAACGCACACAGGCTACTTTTTTGGGCTTGTATTTCTCCGCCATTTCCTCGTAGAGGTAAACGACTTTTTTGTCCATCAGCCGCTTGATGACATGAAAGACGCTTTTAAGGTTCAGGATTTTCCGCACATCATCAATGGTGATGGTTTCCTGCAAACTAAGGGCCTCTGCGATGAGATATTCCTGATCGTCCAACCCATAGAAGTTTTCGTCGTAGAGCGGGCTCAATGTCAGCCGACGTTCGCTGGCCAGTTTCAGGTTGGCAGGCAGGGCAGCATCCATTACTTCCCCGACCGTACAAGCGTAGTAATCGGCCAACCATTGCCAGAATTTCAGGGTTCTTTCGTCCAGGATCGGCTCTTCGTCAATGACCGACAGGATCGGTTTGACAGGGTGAGCCGGTTCCTGATCGTGGGTTCGCAGCACCACTCCGGCATACAGTTTTTTGCCCCCAAACTGAACTTCTACCCGTTTGCCAATGTCCACTTGCACCAGCAATTCCTCCGGAACCGAATAGGTATAAGGCTTGGGGACTGCCAGCGGCAGAATGATGTCGGCAAACCTGCCGGTCGTTTGTACTGGATGAAAAATAGCTGTTTGCATAAAAACGTTTCTCCGGCATCTTGTTGGACACCAGGCGGAAGCGAAAGTCGGTATTTTTTTCAAAAATGGACGCCTCCTAAACACTTCCTCCTCCCCCACTGTTGTCGAAACCAATCCATTGTGTATTTTCACGTCTTTTGAAATTTAAATGGTAAACAGGTAGAATTAGAATAGCTGACTGCCTTTTTTTAGCAGTTACCATTTTTCACCTGTACCTCTTTATCTGAACTCTGACAATGAAAAAACTAATCACCTTTTTCAGCCTCATGGCCTTACTCGTTGCCTGCAGCAGTAGCAGCAAGGAACAATCATCCGACCAGACAACCGCAGCGGCCAAAACCGTCAAGAAAGTGGACGGTTCCAAAATTTACAAAACCTATTGTGTGACTTGCCACGGCATCTACGGAGACATGGGCGGCAGCGGCGCATTCGACCTCAGCACATCCAAGCTGACCCTGGAAGAACGCATCCAGGTGATTACCAACGGCCGCAACCTGATGACGCCTTTTAAAGGATTATTGAGTGAGGAAAAAATAAAGGCGGTTGCAGAATATATTGAGACGCTGCGCAAATAGAATCACGGGGCGGCCTGTTTTACAGGTAAACGCATGAAGAGTTGATTTAGGTTGATGAGGTTTTGCTGCGGCATCAACCCTCAATCCACCGGATAAACCTTTTGTAACATCACCGCCCTACCCTATCTTTTCTACGCTAAATTTCCCGCAATGAACCGTACCTACCGCGTCATCGGCCTCATGTCCGGCAGTTCCCTCGACGGGCTGGATGTCGCCTATTGTTATTTTGACTGTAAAAAAAAGGACGGAGAATTAAGCATAGAAAACTGGGAAATACGATCCGCCAAAACCTACCCTTTCTCCGATGATTGGAAAAACCGGCTCCGGTCACTTTCCACCGGCAGCGCTTTCGAACTGATGCAAGCCCATGCCGCCTTTGGTTCCTGCATGGGAACGATCGTAAACCGTTTCCTCTCCGACCACCACCTTGACAAAAGCCAGGTGGACTTCCTGGCTTCGCATGGACATACTGTTTTTCATGAACCCGAACAGGGATTCACGACCCAGATCGGTGATGCCCTGGCCCTGGCTACTGCCACCGGCTGCACTACAGTGTATGATTTCCGGTCTGCCGATGTAGCGCTCGGCGGACAGGGTGCGCCCCTCGCCCCGATGGCCGATAAAATGCTTTTTCCCGAATATGATTTTTACCTGAATCTTGGAGGGATCGCCAACATAACCTGCAATATCGGCGGGCGGTTTGTGGCCTTTGACATTTGCGGAGCCAACCAAATATTAAATGCGCTGGCCGGTGAATTAAATTTACCTTACGACCATAACGGCACCATCGCCGCCAGAGGCAGCCTGGATCAGCAACTCTTTGAGCAACAATACGTCATTGACTTTTTTCAAAAGGATTACCCGAAATCACTTTCCAATCAATGGGTACAGGAAAACCAAACCGCGGTCTTTTTGAAAAATGAAAATACGCCGGAAAATAAACTGCACACTGCCGTCGAGCTGACGGCCCGCCTCATCGCGGAGGCTGTTTTTAACGTTCTGCAAAAAGAGAAATTTGAGCAAGAAAAATACAAACTGCTGGTTGCCGGAGGTGGCGCCTGCAATGGCTATTTAATGCAGCGCCTTCAGTCCTGTCTTTCTCCGAAAAACGTATCAATCATTACGCCTCCCAGTAATATTATTGAATTTAAAGAAGCTGCTCTGATGGCGCTGTTGGGCGTCATGCGGATGGAAAACACCCCCAATTGTATGGCCTCCGTAACCGGCGCTAAAAAAGATTCGGTCGGGGGACTTCTCGTGCAGGCACCCTGACACCTGGCGCTAAACCAACACCCCGCCAACTCCTTTCTGCCACAGTTTTAAAATAAAAAAGAGGGTTGGCACACACCAACCCTCACAAGCGTAACAATTTGGATTGTAACTTATACGAGAACTAAAATAAAATAAACATAGAGGGAGGGGGTACTAGCCAGGGAAAC
>JBFIJS010000098.1:0-9497 GCA_041600595.1 Saprospiraceae bacterium
CAAAATAAATACAGAAATACTGTAGGAAAAAGCTATTTTTTAAAAATAGTTTTTCGTCATATTTTTCAATTTCTTTTAAATGCCTTTTCAATTCGGTCAACCCTTCTTTGAATTCCCCGCTATTGATGCAAAGCCGGAATTTGCCCAGATAATATTGACGATGAATTTTTAATTCGTCGTCAGCTGTCAGTGGTTTTATGTTTTTTAATTTAACCAGGGTTTCCTTTAACTCATTGATTTTCATGACTCTACCGCAACTTAATATATGATTGTTAAGTGCAGAAATGTATTCAGAAACATCTTCGCCCAACATTTTTTTATTGGACTCCATAAGGTTAATTAATTTTTTACTTGTTTCATGAAAAGCATGAAAATCAGAGTTCGAAAAATGATAAAGGGAAGTGCTGCGATAAAAAAGAACTTTGGATGTATAGGATTTTGGTATCGCTTCACTTGCAAATAAAGGGTGGTCGATATAGCTCTTTAATTCCCGGGATTGTTTTTTGCTTCTGGAAACATCTTTTCTCAGGCTTACCAATATTTTAAAAAATATACGCCTATATTCAGAAATATTTTTCAACTGAATCAGGTATTCTTTTTCCTCTGCGGAAATACGATCCAGTTCTTTGTCCAAAAACGCAATGTCAGTTTGGGTATAGGCGATCTTTTTCTCCCAGTCCAGAATTTCAATCAAGGTATTAAAATCTTCAAATTCCGTAGCCAGTTTTTTTGCTTTTTTGAGGATGCTTTTACAGTCGTCAAAATGGGATCGCTTAAACAGGGTGCGTACTGCCAGGAGCATATTTTTCAATCTGTAATCAACGGAAGATTTTTCATCGTATGACTGGAGACTTTTTAGAATGAGGTCATACAAATAGGCTTTTAGTTCTGAGTACTTCCGGGTTTCTACTTCTTCGTTTCCATAAACACTATTTTTCAGGGCGTCATCGTCAAAGCTTTCGGATTCTTCGATGGCTTCGAAAAGTTGCGTGTATTTATTATTGGTTCTTTCTTTGGTGATGACGTACAGTTTGAAATAGCGCTTTTCGCTGCTGGAAAGAGATTTTATCAGGCGGAAGAGTTTGTCGGAAGGGGTTTTTGCCATGGTGCTATATTTTCTTGCAGATGCGGTATTTTGCGAAGGAAGTACGAAATAACCACGTTAGATGCGTTTTTGTAGAGCAAATCAGAAACCTGACAAATAAACGGCATTTAACGGAAATTTCGAAATGGTATAAGAAGAAAAACGGATACCGGCTGCCAACGAAGCTATTGAACACTGATAAGGATCGATAACCAGATGCCTCTGGTGGGGGTAGCATCAGAACCGACGAAAATCCTTTGTTGATGGGTCACAATGTCATAACATCAACGAAGTCCAGTTTGTCGGGGAAGTCTGTTGTGAAATGAAGTCCTCTGCTTTCGTGCCGCATGGCTGCCGACCGGGTGATGAGATAAGCGATGGTTATCAAATTGCGCAGCTCGCATAATTGGGGTGACAGGGTGGTGGACCGGTAAAGTTCTTCGGTTTCTTTGTAAAGCAAGAACAGCCGGTCGGTGGCCCTTTTCAGGCGTACGTTAGAACGGACAATACCCACGTAATAGCTCATCAGGTCCTTCAGTTCTTTCATGCTCTGGGAGATGAGGACGAGCTCTTGCGGATCCATCGTTCCCTGTGCATTCCATTCCGGAATGCCGGTTTTTACTTCGAATCCATCTATTTTTTCCAGGATATCCACTGAGATACGGTGCGCAAAAACCATGGCCTCCAGCAGGGAATTGGAGGCAAGTCGGTTGGCACCGTGGAGGCCGGTGGAGGTGCATTCTCCGGCTGAATAGAGGCGGTTGATTGAGGAGCGTCCTATTTCATCTGTTTTTACGCCACCACACATGTAATGGCAGGCAGGCGTTACCGGGATCATGTCCTGCATGGGGTCGATGCCGATGCTTTTGCATTTGTCATAAATCGTGGGAAAATGTGCGATAAAACTATCGGCGTCAAGGTGGCGACAGTCCAGACACATATATTCCTCTCCCTGGAGTTTCATTTCCCGGTCAATGGCACGGGCAACAATATCGCGTGGAGCGAGGCTTTTTCGGGGGTCATATTTATGCATAAACTCCTCACCGTCGGGGGATTTCAGGATACCTCCAAAGCCCCGTACTGCTTCGGAGACCAGAAAGGAAGGGTTGTCGCCGGTGGGGTTGTAGAGAGCCGTTGGGTGAAACTGGACAAACTCCATGTTCTCAATTCGGCCTTTTGCCCGGTACACCATGGCAATGCCGTCGCCGGTGGCAATGACCGGGTTGGTGGTGCTGCGATACACCTGTCCGCTGCCGCCCGTTGCCAGGACGGTAGCTTTAGCCAGCAGGGTCTCGATCTCGCCTGTTTTTTTGTTCAACGCATAGGCCCCGTAGCATTCGATGCCGGGCGTCACGCGGGTGACGGTGTGTCCGAGGTGGTGCTGTGTGATGAGGTCGATGGCGAAGTAATGCTCAACGATTTCGACATTGGGTGTTTTGTGTGCCTGTTCAACGAGGGTGCGTTGCATTTCCCAGCCGGTGAGGTCTTTGTAATGCAGAATTCGGTTTTCGCTATGGCCACCTTCCCTGCCCAGATCGTACTTTTTCTCTTTGTTTTTATCAAAACGGGCCCCCCAGTCAATGATTTCCTGTACGCGTTGGGGGCCTTCCGTTACCACAATTTTGACGATGTTAAGGTCGCACAGACCGTCTCCGGCATCCAGGGTGTCTTCGATATGCTTGTCGTAGCTGTCGGTTTCGGTATTCCATACGGCGGCCACGCCACCCTGTGCATAGCGGGTGTTGCTTTCGCTTTCATTGGTCTTGGTCAATACCTTGATTTTGAGGTCAGGGCGCTGGTGTGCTATTTTGAGGGCACAGGTGAGGCCAGCAATGCCGGCACCGAGGATGAGGATGTCGCTTTGGGTCATTTTTGTGAAATGTGCTTCTTCGCAAAAGATTGTATCTCGATGCTGTCGGAAACCGGAAGCACCGGGACAAAAGTAGAAAGCACCAGATACTTCCGGTACTTCCCCAAACAGAAAAAGGTTGGAAGCAAAACAACAACTTTTCGGGATAGTTCTTTGCCGTGGCTGTTCTCGTCTTTGGCCCCTCCCGGTCTATTGGCTGGTTGGGTTTGCCGCCAAAGCGAGGATGTAAATTGATGTAGAAAACCATTGTCGAAAAATGTTATAAAACACTGCCCCGGCTTTCTTTAAAAGCTGGAGTGTTGTAAGGCTTTGGTGGGACATAATACTCCTGCGCTCAAAAAATGCAAGATTTGAAAAACCAGATATCTAAAAAATACTATCATCGCACTGCAACCAGCCGTTGTTTATTTAGAGAACCAGGCAGGCGTATTTCAATTTTGAAAAATTCCTCCGGGTTGTTCACCATCTGATCGCTTAACCAGTACTTTTGAATATGGATCGTTTCCAAAAATGGCGTTTAATCCTCGGCAAAAAATCCGATCCGGAAGGAGAGGTTGGCCTCCATGCTGCCCAGGCGGGCATGGACGGCGTTTTGGAAGCTTTGTATGACAGCGAACGTAAAGGCGGCCTCGGAGCCTCTTCCCCCAACGTAAACCGGTGGCTCGGCGACATCCGGAAATATTTTCCTGTTTCAGTTGTACAGGTGATGCAGAAAGACGCTTTGGAACGGCTCGACCTGAAAAAGATCCTGACTCAGCCAGCGTTGCTGGAAATGATGGAACCGGATGTAAGCCTTGTAGCGACGCTTATTTCTCTCAACAAGGTAATGCCTGCCCAGACCAGAGAAACGGCGAGAGCCGTCGTCAGAAAGGTTGTAGAGGACCTGGAGAAGCGACTTCGTTCCCCCTTGCAGCAGGCCGTTCAGGGTTCGTTGAGCCGCTCCGTCCGCAACCGGCGGCCTAAATTCAACGAAATGGACTGGAACAGGACGATCCGGGCCAATTTGAAACACTACCAGCCGGACTACCAGTCGATTATTCCGGAGCACCTGATCGGGCACGGCAGAAAAAGTCAGTCGCTCAAAGAAGTTGTACTGTTGGTCGACCAAAGTGGCTCGATGGCCAACTCGGTCGTGTATGCTGGTATTTTTGGTTCCGTGATGGCTTCCATGCGTTCGCTGAAAACGTCTTTCATCGCATTTGATACGAATGTGGCCGACCTGACGGCCGAACTGAAGGATCCCATCGACCTGTTGTTTGGTGTGCAACTGGGAGGCGGCACAGATATCAATCAGGCAGTAGGCTACGCACAGGGGCTAATCGGGTCGCCCGCCGACACAATATTGATACTGATTAGTGATCTTTTTGAAGGAGGGCGTCAATCGCAATTGCTGCAGAAGATGGCGAGTTTAAAAGCGGCTGGGGTCCAGGTGGCCGTTTTACTGGCGCTGGATGATCAGGGAGCCCCCGCTTTCGACCGCTCATTGGCTTCGAAACTGGCCTCGCTCGAAGTGCCGGCCTTTGCTTGTTCACCCGATCAGTTTCCGGCATTGATGGAAGCTGCGATCAAAAAAGCAGGTTTCGGGAAATTTGCCGGCGTTTCAAATGCCTAATGAATCCCGCAGGTATTCATATTTGACGGCCTGCTGCCGCCAGTAGGCGGATTTAATAGAGGTTTTTAGTTTTCCTTCCGATAATAACCGCCCATCCTGCATTTCTGTCCAGTAAAGTATTTTGTGAGGAAAGGCAGTAGAATATTCAATGGTGAGGGTACGGTCCAGATGTAAGTATTCCAGGATGAGATTGGTGGTTGTCTCGTTCATGGTTTTTCTCACCCTGGCCTGCCTGGCTTTGAGCGGGTCGTGCAACAACCTGGCATAAAACACGGAAGGAATGAACTGGTAGTTACCTTCCTGAATCGATTCCGGAGCAATTCTGATTCTGTTCCACAATTCATCTTCCATCAGGTCGGCTTTCAGTTTGGTGGTGTTGTCCCCCTCCTGTTCAAAATAAGAAAAATTGGCAACCTTATAGAGCCCTCCATCCAGATTGATTTGGGAAAAGGTCTGTCCGCACCAGTCCTGCAACGAAGTGGTCGATTTCAGTGATCGCGGGTGGTTGGCCAGGTCTGTAGGGGTGAAAACCGATTGCATCATAGAGTAGTCGTAGATGCCGGTAACAAAACGGCGAATCTGATTGAGCTTTAACACAGAAACTTTGTCCCCCTTGTTTTTTTCGGGGTTATCAAGTTTGACTTGTTTGCTTTTGGAGAAATCTTCGGTTACAAATACCATGACGGCCTCTCCGGTCCGTATTTCACCATAGCGGGACTGTTTGAGTTCGAAGGTGTTCAGTTCGGCTTCTCCGTTAAACCAGTAGTCGGCGAACTTGCTGCCTGCACTATTATTGGCAACGAGAACCGTCTGGCTGCTTTGGTTGCCTCCCGAATAGCATCCGGTAGCCAGGATTAAAGTGGCAAAAGCGAAAAAAGGAGAAAAGGGTTTTATTGGAAATCTCATCATACAAGAGAATTTGGAGTAAATATAGAACTAAAAATTTTCCACATGTTCATTGTTGGTAAAAACAACAAGTCCGCCCCCTTGCTTTGTTTGATTATTTCTAATTTTGTTTTTCAAATTGTAGGTATTACTACATCGAAGCAACAAAATCTTTCAATATGAACTATGCTGACACTTTGCTGGCACCCGTTGTGGGGCATCTCCAACCCTCGACTACAGCATCTTCAACGTTCACAAGCAACACAATGGTCGAAGTAAAAATTTTTTCCGGAAAATGTTCAAAATATCTAGCTGATAAAATTGCTGACTACTACGGCCAGCCTTTAGGCGATGTCATCCTGAACCGCTTTAGCGACGGGGAAATGCAGCCTGTCATCAATGAATCTGTTCGGGGCGCCTATGTGTTCTTCGTGCAATCTACTTTCTCGCCTGCCGAGAATTTGATGGAATTGCTGCTGATGGTCGACGCTGCCAAAAGAGCTTCAGCAGGGTATATCTCCGCCGTCATTCCGTATTTCGGTTACGCCCGGCAAGACCGTAAAGACAAACCCCGGGTTCCCATTTCTGCCAAGCTGATCGCTGAGCTCCTGCAGGCCGCCGGCGTTAACAGGATCATGACCATGGATTTTCACGCCGACCAGATACAGGGCTTTTTCGATGTCCCGGTCGATCACCTGAAAAGTGAGGCGATTTACATTCCTTTCTTGCAAGAACAAGATTTGAGCAATGTCATCTTCGCTTCTCCGGATGTTGGAGGCGTAAAGAGAGCTCGTACCTACGCCAAATATTTTGGCAGAGAACTCGTCATCTGCGATAAGTACCGGAAGAAGGCCAACGAAGTTGCCGAAATGACAGTCATTGGCGAAGTCGAAGGGGCTGATGTTATTTTGGTAGATGACCTTGTAGATACAGCCGGAACCCTCTGCCGGGCGGCAGACATCATTTTGAAGAAAGGTGCAAAAAGTGTCCGTGCCTTTTGCACGCACCCTGTATTGTCGGGTAATGCTTTCGAAAATATTGAAAATTCGGGCTTAAAAGAATTAGTCGTATGTGATACGATACCCATCAAGGCAACCAAAAAACCGAACAAGATCAAGGTCTTGTCGACTGCAAAATTGTTTGCCAGGGCTATTCGCAACACACACGAACACCGATCTATATCAGCGCTGTTCATTGAAGGCTGACAGGTTATAGTAGCAGTAAGTTAGTAGGCTCAGTTGAGTTTGCGGTATCCCTTCGCTGAAATAATAAATGCCAGGAATGAATTACACCGTTCCTGGCATTTATATTAAGTCGCTTCCTGGTCCAAAAAGGAATCAATGGCAGTTGTTGCCATCGACAGTTTGTCATAGTCCAACTTATAGTGGATGAATTTGCCGTCCCTTTCTGTTTTGACCAAACCAGCTAAACGAAGGATGCGGAGGTGTTGAGAAGTGATGGATTGTTCCAGCTTTAGCGTGTTATAGATCTTATTGACGTTAATGACGTCATTTTCATCTATAAACTCCAGGATCTTCAATCTTAAAGGGTGCGCTAACGCCCTGAGGATTTCTGAAGACACCTGTAGCTTCTCATCATTGATGTTTATTACCTTAGCCTTTCTCATAGAAGTTACTTTAGTTGTCTTAAAATAATGTGCACTGGCAAATATGCGCCAATAAATTATTTTATCAAAATTATTATGAAAAAAGTGCTGCAAACCCATTGGTTTACAGCACTTTTTGACTTAGCCTTATACCCATTGAAACAATGAATTCTTGCCGACGAGTCAGCGGGGGGCAAGATGTCAACGAGAGTTTAGTAGCGGTTTTTTTTTGTCGTGGGATTGATTGTTCAGACAAAAGTGTTTGCCGAGGCCACTAAGCCCCAAAATATTGATTTGTAAAAGTTGTTTTTACGCTGCTAATTCTTCTACTAATTTAGAAATCTGGGAGAGTCGATCTTTATCCAAACCGTAGTAGATGAATTTACCGTTGCGATCGGTGGAAACGACGCCAGCTCGGCGCAGGATTGCTAAATGCTGGGAAGCGACAGATTGTTCTAACCTCAACTTGATGTAGATGTCCGTTACGGTCATCTTTTCGTTTTCCTCCAACAAGTCGATCATGCGCTGACGGAGTTTGTGGTTGATGGCCCGAAGAACTAAAACTGCTTTTCTTAGCTCAGCATAGTCAAGCTGAATCTCTTGCTTTCCCTTCTTTAAAACAATAGTTTCGCTCTTTTGCTTTCTCATATCTATGTTTAAATTTAGATGGTTAAAAAATTGCGAAAAAGAACTTTCGTTAAGTTTTCTCAAATTATTAAAATTTCGATACATGGCTATCCAAGAACTATACCAATCAATAATTAGAAAGGTTTTTAATACTTAAACCACGTATAGTCAGGGCGAAATTAACATAGGATTTTTAAATAACAAAGAATTATAAAGTAAATTAATTTTTAATATGTAAATTTTTAGTATTGAATTTTTCACGCTTTTAAAAGGTTCATATTCTTAGGAGTTGTAATGTTTGGGGGCTTTAAATACAGGGGTTTGAAGTAGGCGACATCCACAAATTTTTTGCTCTCGAAAAGCTGACTGGAAATGGAAGGGAAGTAGGATGCTGAGCACTCCGATGGGAAAAACCGGGCGCTTTGGGAGGTGATAACAGCCCGGCATTTTTCTGCACCATTCCCGCAAAAAACCAGTTTTTTCCCTTCTTTGAAATAGTCGTCAAACGCTCCGGCCTCAATTATCATGGCTTTTGGTTCCGTAATTTGATTGTTATTTTTATCAAACAGGCTGAAATATACCTCCATTCGACGGGCATCAATCATTGGGCAGTAGATGGCATCTTCCATCCTGGCTGCTTCCATTCCGGATAATGCAAGCGCCTGCAGGGTGTCGACGCTGATCAATGGTTTGTTCAGGGCGTAACAAATGCCCTTTGCCGTAGAAATTCCGACCCGCAGTGAGGTGTAGGAGCCCGGCCCGGAACTCACGGCCACTGCGTCCAGTTCGCGAAGTTGCCAGCTGGCGGTTTCCAGGCAGGTGGCAATCAGGGAGGTTAGTACTTTGGCGTGCTCGAAAGTTTGTTCAGCTTCCGCAAAACCAACGATGGTGCTTCCTTCGCTGAGGGCTACGGAACAGGTGCCGGTAGAAGATTCGATGTTCAGAATTTTTGGTTCTTTTCTCAATGTTATCTTTTTGCAGCCGCTTCAAGCATATCGATTGATGCAGGCCTGTTTGTTTTATCAAGTCAGCATTTAAAGTTACTTTTGCCGTTAGAATATATAAAATACACTCACATGCAAAGTTTTTTCCTTCATACTTTCTTGTAGCGATTTCCGGGGGTAATTGGAGGTTGAGTATAGCTGTATTTTTGCAAAGATTAGCATTCTGCGCCTAATTCATCGTTTGCGTCAGCTATTTTGTGAAATCAGTTTACTGGCCTTGCCCCGTTGCCCGCCCTGCTTTTTTGCTTCTCAATAATTCGAAAAAAACAAATTCTTATCATGATAGATAAACTGGAAGCCATAAAGAACACCTTCCTGACCCTTGAAGAACAAATGTCTGATCCCGATATCATCAGCGACCAGAAAAGGTATCGGGAGGTTGGCAAAGAATACACAAAGCTCAAAGCCATTGTCGATGTTTTTGAAGAATACAAACGCGTTGTGGATCATCTGAAAGAGGCACGGGTGCTGAGCACCGATAAAGATGCCGAAATGCGGGAGATGGCAAAAGCGGAAATCGAAGAACTGGAGCCCAAAAAGGCGGAGATGGAGGACCAACTTAAAAAACTGCTCCTTCCCAAAGAGCCTGAGGATGAAAAGGATGTATTGTTTGAAATCAGAGCCGGAACCGGAGGTGACGAAGCCAGCATATTTGCCGGAGACTTGTTCCGGATGTATCTTAAGTATTTTGAAAAACAAGGCTGGAACACCCAGTTGATGTACGAAAACGAAGGATCGGCAGGTGGCTACAAGGAAGTCTCGGTGGAGGTAAAAGGGGAAGATGTGTATGGCCGGTTGAAATTCGAGTC
>JBFIJS010000099.1:0-9497 GCA_041600595.1 Saprospiraceae bacterium
GAAGTGCCCTTTTTCCGGGGCTTTGTGGTCGATGGGCTGCCGGATCTTCAATTCGTAAGCCGACGCAAAACCAGTCGGTGTCTCGATTTTTTGGAACTGTACATCGGGCAGATTGAACAGTCGGGTTTCCAGGTCAATACCCTGCCCGAAAGTCATCCGGGCTAAAAAGAGGCAACAAAAAATGGTCAGGTTTTTCATTGAATGTGATCGTTTTTTCTATAAAATTTTAATAAATGATTGATGAACAGGAGGAAATCTCCCAACATATTGCCCCACAAGCAGGCCGCTGTAAAATCCAGTCAGACCGGAGGGACCAGCCCGGTGATCAGCGTTGCATTTCTGCAGCCACCCGCTCCACTTCCCGCCAAACCCGGAAAAGATTTTTGTAGCAAATTTTCTCGATATCTTCCTCCGAGTAGCCGCGTTTTAACAACTCAAAAATCAGGTTGGGATAAGCAGCTACGTCTTTGAGGCCGGTGGGGAGCGAATCACCCACCCCGTCGAAATCGGAACCGAAGCCAACGTGGTCAACGCCAGCCAATGCCACGACATGATCGATATGATCAGCGACCAGTTCCACATCGGCAAAGAGGGGTTTTTCGTACAGTACTTTAAAGGCATCCATGTAGGGTTTGGCAGCTTCATCGCTCTCTGTCAAACCATTTTCCGACAACATAAGGCGCATTTTCTCCCGGAGTTCTTCCCGGTTTTTGGTGACCTGTCCATCCAGAAAATCCGAACCAAAATTGATCATGATAACGCCTCCGTTTTTCCCCAGCGCCTGAATCATGAAGTCGTCCATATTGCGCTGAAAACCGGGAGTAAATTTCCGGCAGGAAGAATGTGAAGCGATCAATGGCGCTTTTGTGATGCCGATGACCTGGTAGAAAGCGGCATCGGAAACGTGGGAAATATCCACCATCATTCCCCGTTTGTTCATTTCCAAAACGACTTCCCGGCCGTAGGGGCTGAGTCCGTTCCAGGTGCGGGTGGTGTCGTACGAGGAGTCACAAATCTGGTTGTCGGTAGCGTGGGTAAGGGTGGCGTACCGGATGCCCCGCTGGTGGAAATACCCTACATCTTCCAGTTTTAAAAAAGGAGCGGCGTTTTCCATGCCCATTGGCAGAGAGATTTTACCCGCTTTAAAATTTTCCGCTACCTGCCGGGGTGAATGCCCCTGGCCGAACTTATCCGGATGGGCAGTAATGATCCCGTTTACCATATCGATCAATGAATCAGCCAGTGCTTTCGCATCGCCCTCGGTCTGGTAGCTGGAAGGGATGTAAATGGACATGAAAGGAGCCGTCAACCCGCCTTTTTTTGCCCGCACATAGTCGAAGTCGCCCTCGCTGGTCTCGACGGGGATACCGATAAACTCTTTGGTCAGCCGGAAATTTTTCACCCGCAGGCGGTAAGGCAGATCGACATGCCCATCGGCAATAATAAACCGTTGGGAAAGCTCGATGGCCTGCTGCCGCAGGGCCTGGTTCCCGTCGCCGTTTTGGGCAAACAAGGGAATCGTGAGAAAAAAAACTAATGTCAGTGAAAGTGGTTTCATAAACTGATTGATTTAAAAAGCGGGAAAATAGGGAGATTTACAGAAATGCGCTTCATCGACTTTCTCGCACCACCGGGCAGATTTTAACAAGTCCTTTAAAATGAGGATGATAAAATGCGCTTACTTTTGAAATTTTAAAAAAGGCTGCAACCCGGTGCCCGCCGTTCTACTAAAACAAAAACAGTTGTCGTTATTGATCTGATGAACCTGAAAATGCCTGTCATATTAATTTTTTCCATTCTGCTTTTCGCTGTCTCTCCTGCCTTTTCTCTTCGGGCTGCCGCCCTGATGGCCCCCGGAAACGACCATTGTTCAACGGCCTATCTGCTGAAAGATGTCACCAATTACTGTAGTTCGCCCCGGCAGTTTACCAATGACGGGGCCCGGCCATCGGGCGTCGAGGGGCCGGGCTGTTTTCCAAGTTTCCTGCTCGAACCGGATAATGATGTGTGGTTTCGATTCACGGCAGTGGCCAATACTGTGAATATTTCTGTGATCGGAGCCGTCAATGGCAACCCCAAAGGCACCCTGCAAAACCCCCAATTTGCGCTGTACGCCGGCACCTGCGATGGTCAGTTGCTTGACATTGCCTGCATCAGCGACGCGCAGGGTTACCACATTGCCGAAACGTTTATCAACGATCTGGCCATCGGCGGGACCTATTATCTGCGGGTGGACGGGCGAAACGGTAAAACGGGTAGTTTTCAACTTTGCATTAATAATTACAACCCCGTTCCCTCGCCTTCTTCCGACTGTTCCACGGCAGTCGTCTTGTGCGATAAATCCTCCTTTACCGTGCCCAGCATCAGTGGTGCCGGGTTCAATCGTTTTGAAATACCTTTTGGCATTTGCCTCAAGGAAGAAAGCAGCTCTGCCTGGTACAAATGGACCTGCGAAAAACCGGGCACCCTCACCTTCACCCTCACGCCGGTCAACCCGTCCGACGACCTCGACTTTGCAGTGTTCCTGCTGCCAAATGGGGTGGACGACTGTTCGGAAAAAATCCCCTACCGCTGCATGGCGTCCGGTGAAAATGTGAGTGCCTCCATTTCCAATTGGGCCCGGTGCACCGGCGCCACCGGCCTGAAAAACACCTCACTTGATTTGGTGGAAGCAGAAGGTTGCGGCGAGTTCGATGATAATTTTGTAGCGGCCCTGCGCATGGAAGCCGGCGAAAGTTTCGCGCTGCTGGTCAACAATTACCACAACACGGGCAATGGCTTTTCGATTGAATTTGGCGGAACCGGGACCTTTAAAAGCCCGGTTGCCCATTTCGTGGTCAACAAACTGACCATTGCCCAAACCGATGAACTTTGGGTGCGCAACAAATCCAGCTTTGAAGGTGGTATCAAAAATTACGAATGGAATTTTGGCGTAGATGCCAGTCCGGCCACGGCCAAAGGAATCGGCCCCCACAAGGTAAACTACGGCTCTGCCGGCCGCAAATCCATTTCCCTGGCCATTGAGACCAACAGCGGTTGTCAGATCACCAAAGTGAGGCAAGTGACGGTAACGGACCCGCCGCCACCGCCACCCCCTGCGCCTGTTTCGCCGCCAGCTCCCGAACCGGCACCTGAACCCGCACCAACGACTGAAGAATTGGCGGACTCACTGGAGATTACGGAGCCCGCACTGTCTGTGAGTGAAGCCACCGAAGATGCTAATGAGGACACAGAGGACACAAAGGCAGCGGCTCCCGATGAAGAACCGCCCGGCACACAGGAGAAGATCAACTCATCCGACGATTCGATGATCGAGGTGACTTACCTGGCAAAATATACCGCAACGATTTACTTCCCGTCTGATTCGGCATCGCTCGAACCGGAGGACGTCAAAACGTTGGGAAAAGTCCTGGAAATTCTCCGCGGCAACCCCGACTATAAAGTGATCGTGGAGGGGCATACCAATAATATCCCCGATGCTGCTTATTGTAATAAACTGGCCGCTCAGCGCGCCGCTGTTGTAATCAGTTGGCTTAATAAAAATGGGATTGCGGAGGAGCGCATCATTCGCAAAATCTTTGGGAAGGATAAGGTTTACGAAAGTGAAAAAACGAAGTATAAAAACCGGAAATTTTATCAAAAAGCAGTCGTCAAACTGGTCAAACGGGAATAGGTTCCCACGGCTGCTCCCCGCTATTCAGCGCTTCCCGCAATCCTTCTTTCCGCAAATGATCCTCCCGTACAAGCCTTTTCGCAAAAGACTTCTTTTTTGAATGAATATTTTAAACCGGGAATCTTTCGCCGGCTACGGAAACTATTTAATAGATTTACGAATCGAAAAAAATACCGCATAAAAACCCGTCAACTTTTATTTTCCAGACCTCGGCAAACCGGTTAAAGACCCAATTTAAATCGTTCAGCATGAAAAGAAGAACTGCTTTAAAAAGCATGGCCATCCTGTCATCAGCCGTTACCCTGCTGCCCTCCTGCAACCTGGAAACGGTGCCTGTTTACGAAAATATTCCCATTGACAAACCACAACGAAAGCTGATCGAACAACTGACGGAGGCCATTTTACCCAAAAAAAATACGGCGGTCGTGACACCCGAAAAAACAGTTGATTATGTGCTGACGATCATCAACGATTGCCACGCCCCGGAAGAAATTGAGCAATACATCAGCGGGCTCAAAGAACTGCAACTGCTACTCAAAGAGCAGTTCAAATCGTCTTTTCAGCAGCTGACGCCGGAAGCTCAAAATGCATTATTCGCACTATTACAGGATGCGGAAAACAGCTCGGCTAACCTCCGCCATTTCTACACAACTACCCATTATTTAACAAAGGACCATTTTGTGACTTCGGAATATTTTATGACCAATTATCTGGAGTACGAGTTTATTCCCGGCCGCTATCTGGGATGCGTTGACATTTAACCATGAGGACTGACGAGCGGAGCTCCTGATCATCGCAAAAAGCAACCTGTTCAATTGCACTGAGCCATTTCCCGGCCAAACATGCGAACGGCAGGTTGAGGTTTTACAACTAACTTTTACAGAAAATACACAACACCCGCAAACAAAAAGAAGATGCCCAACAACACAGACCACCATTTCGATGCCATCGTCATCGGTGCCGGCATGACCGGCGGCTACGCAGCCAAGGAATTATGCGACAATGGCCTGAAAACTTTGCTGCTGGAACGGGGCCGCGACGTCAAACATATCGCAGATTATCCCACAACGAGTATGCAACCCTGGGAGTTTAAGCACCGGGGCCGCATACCACACGCCATCGAAAAAGAGAATCCGGTCATCAGCCGCTGCTATGCCTTCAAGGAGGATGCCATGCACTTTTTTACAAAAGATACCGAGCATCCTTATGTCCAGGAAAAACCCTTTGACTGGATCCGGGGCTACCAGGTCGGAGGCAAATCGATTATGTGGGCAAGGCAGGTACAACGCTGGAGCGATTATGATTTTGAAGGGCCGGCCCGCGATGGTTTTGCCGTTGACTGGCCGATCCGGTATAAAGACCTCGAAAAATGGTACACTGCCGTGGAGCAATTTATCGGCGTTTCCGGCAACTATGACGGGCTACCGGAGTTGCCCGATGGTGACTTCCTGCAAGCGTGGGAGCTCAATTGTGTGGAAAAATACTTTCAGGAATCCGTCAGTAAAAACTACAAAAAAAGGCACGTCATCTACGGTCGTTGTGCGCATTTGACCGAGAACAGGGACATTTTCAAAAAACAGGGACGGGTACTTTGTCAGAGTAGGGTTATTTGTCAGCGAGGCTGCCCGTTTGGAGGTTATTTTAATGCAAATTCTACCCTGATCCCCTGGGCTGAGCGCACCGGCAATCTGACCTTGCGGCCACATTCGGTCGTCCACTCGATTATTTTCGATGAAAAAGAAAACAGGGCGGTGGGCGTCCGGGTAATCGATGCGCATACTAAAGAGACGACGGAATATTTTTCCAAAATCATCTTTGTCAATGCTGCTACTTTTAACACGAACCTGATCCTGTTAAACTCCACTTCCGGCCGCTTCCCAAATGGCCTCGGCAACGACAGCGGGCTACTGGGCAAATATGTCGCCTTTCATAACTACCGGGCCAAAATTTCCGCCATCCACGAGGGGCATCAAAACATAAAGACGGAGGGTAAACGGCCCACCAGCGCCTATATTCCCCGCTTCCGAAACGTCCTCAAACAGGAAACCGATTTTCTGCGGGGCTACGCCTGCGGGTTTGCTGCATCCAGAAACATCGACGTCAACGACGCCGGCATCGGGGCTGAGCTGACCCAAAACCTGCTGTCCAGTAATACCTACGGCCCCTGGCGGGTCGGGTCACATATGATGGGCGAGACCATTCCCAAGGCCAGTAACACCCTTTCGCTTGATGAAACAAGGAAGGATGAATGGGGTATCCCGCTGTTGAAGACCAATATCGACTATGACGAGAATGACGAAAAGATGATCCGGGATTTTTTCGAACAACTGACGGATATGTACGAAAAGGCAGGCTTCACGGACATACAGACCAGAGACACCAAACAGGCCCCCGGTTTGGATATTCACGAAATGGGAGGCGTCCGGATGGGACACGACCCCGAAACTTCCTTGCTGAACAAATGGAACCAGCTGCATGCCTGCCCCAATGTTTTCGTGACAGACGGAGCCTGCATGACCTCGGTAGCCACGCAAAACCCTTCTCTTACCTTCATGGCCTTGTCGGCCAGGGCTGCGAATTATGCTGTTGAACAAATGAAAAAAGGGGAACTGGGCACTTCGTGAAAGGAATGGTCGTCCGGAAACTGGTTTGACGAAAAGTGAGCTATGTGAAGTGAGGAGTAGTCACTCTTAAGCCGCCAGTTGTTTGGTTGGGCGTTTTTCTTTTTTAAAATTTTCATCAAAATCCTTGAGCCGGACGATCATGGCCAACGTGACGTAGAAAATAACACTGGTGGGCAGCAAAGTAATGGCTTCCTGCGGAAAACTTGCTACCGACAACAAAAATACGTTGATAGTAAAACCCAGGTAAAACAGTTTTATCGTCGGCGATTTGACGCGGAAATAATAGTAAATCGCCGTTCGCATGGAGGTAAATAAAAGGCCCATGTAGATCAGCAGACCAATCCAGCCCGTTTCCACAGCCAATCGAACATACAAACTATCGTGTGCAAAACTGGCCAGCCACGACCCCGGGGTAAAACGCTTTCCCCAATAACCAGTGCTCCCCAGCCCGGCCCCGATCGGGTGGGTCTGTATAAATGGTTGTACCAGATCCTGGTTCTTTTCCCGCACCTCCATTGTATCACTGCTGTTGCCCTTGAAGGCGGACTGAATACGCCACACCACCGCACTACTCGTCGATTTCATAACGAACGCCGTACCGAACATAAAAAACAGCAACGTAGCCAAAACGGTCTCTTTTTTAAACGTCAGTACCACGTACATGATAATCCCCATCGGGACCATAACGATCGGGGTACGGGAGCCCGCATAGGCCATACCAAGCACCATCGAGATACCGGCAATGACCAATAAAGCTTTTTTCCACGCCTGAAAAGGGCCGGTAGCCAATAAAAAAGTGAACACACTCATATAGCCCATCAGAATGCCAAAGGTGGTCGGGTCGGAAAAGAAGGAAAACACCCGCAACCGCCCCCATTGAAAGATGAGCATAAAACGTTCTTCATCAGCATTGAGCCAGGTCAGCTCTGCCTGAGTAAAACCAATATATTCCTGTTTCAGGGAGTAAAGGGCCGAAATGAAGGACAAGGCCAGGATGACTTTTATCGTCGTCAGTATTTTTTTATAACTGCTAAAAGCGTAGCAGGCGATGAAATAAAGTGCCAGCAACAACGCAACCGTCCGGACGGTGTAAATCCAGGCCACTTTGGATTCTGCCCAGGGATTGATCACCTGTAACAAATTGTAGTAAATCCAGGCGAGAATGAAGATACTGATCGGGCTTTTGGCAAAACTAAAATCCTTTTCTTTGATCAACCTCGCCAACAAACCGATCAGCATCAGGACAAGCAGCCCGTCCATCGCCATGCCGATCGGCGCATTCGTGTATTTATAGACCACCCCCAGCAAAAAGCCCGCAATGAGCATGACATTTACACCGATGTGCAGGTCGAGAAAACATGCAGCAACGACCGGTATGGCCAGCAATCCGCCAACCGCCAGCACCGCAAATTTGAAGGGCAACATCGACAACACGAAGGCCAGGCCAAAGGCACCGATAGCCGCTACCGTGTAGCCCAGCGGATTATTCAGTTTCTCATGAACAATCTTTTGCAACAGCCATCTGCGCAAGCCAGTCAAGCCTTGTGTTTTAAGGTGATTCATTTTCTCATGGTATCGGGTGCGCCATCAGGGGATAATGGTCTGGCAAAAAAGAATGGGAACTGGATTCTCCGGAGGAAAATCCAAATTCCCCATTCCTAACCCATTCAAATATTTCTTTATGCCGGAAGGTAATTATCAGAATTGAATGATAAAGATAGAAGAAGATTTTTGAATTAGAAAAACAATATCTTCAAAAAACATCCCAGCAGCAGCAGGAAGCAAATCCCTACAGCTGCTATTTCCAGTAATTTCTCTTTTTGGGAAAGCTCTGTTCCCCGGTTATTTTTTTCCATCTTCCGACACGTTTATTTTACTCAGACAGTTGGCAGATTTTGCCTTGCCTCTTTCGTTTCCAGTGTTTGTTCTACTATTTCCCAAAACTGTTTTACCCGCTCGGTCCAGGTATTTGATTGGGCTGTTGCACAGCGTTTTTTAATTTTCTCCTCCCCGTCTTCGGCGATCGCTACATCGATCAATTCCAAAAAATCACGCTCTGATTGCGCCAGGTAAATATCATCGGTGAAGCTGCGGATATCTTCGGAAAAATTGGTAGCTACAACCGGCTTTCCGGTGGCTAAATACTCATTGATTTTTAAAGGATAAATGCTGGCAGTCAGCTTGTTGAGCAGGAAAGGAATGATCGTTACATCAAAATGCTGCAAATAGGCCGGCAACTCCGTGATATGTTTTCCACCGGTATAAATCACGTTTTCCATTTTATCCAAACCGAGCTGATAAAAGGCATCGCTGTTGACCGGCCCGACCAGGACCAGCGTTTTATCACGGTGGGTTTCGGCTATTTTTTTCAGCAGAGCATAATCGATCCGCGAGGCGTCCATGTTACCGGTAAATCCGATCAGTTTTCCTGTTACCCCTTTCAGTTCTTCGGGGCGTGGCAATGGCCCTTCCATGGCTTTATTAAAAATCGAAATATCCACGGCGTTGTGAAGAATGTGCGTATTGGGGTTGAGGTGTTTTTTCAACCTCCATAAATTGTGGGAAGTTACAAAAGCAATATCTGCGGCGGCTATGGCCTGCTCTTCCAGCCGGACCCCGTGTTTGCGGGTGTATTCCTCCTCCATCATATCGTCAATGCAAGTGTAAATATTCAGCAGCGGATCAAATTCTTCTTTTGGCAAAACGCCGGCGTAAAACGGATTGAAACAATTCAGGTAGATATAATTGGTCAGGTTGAAGTCCTGAATGACCTCTTTAATGGTCTGGAGAATGACCCGGTTGTTGTGGGCATAAAACCAGTCGTAATGCCGCCCTTTTCCCATCCAGTTGATGGGCAGGGCCAGTGGTGGTTGTACGGCCACAACATTGGGCAGTCCGGGTATGGTTTCGTACCGTTTGCGGTTCAGCAACAAGTCTGTTCTTCGTTGTTTGACCATGGGCTTGTTCCAGCCCAATACAAAATCCTTGAGTGTGTAGGGATGGTTGATGTAAAATACCCGGTTATTTTTGGCGTACTCTCTGGTAAAAGAAAGTGAAACCGACGAGTAGGCATGGTCCCAGGGGAACAAGGTAAAATAGATGATGTCGATATCTGGACGCATAAAATCCGGTGTTATTTTATTTTGAGGCAACCAGCCCGGAAGCCTGTTGATAATCATTTGCGAAAAAACGCCCTGCCC
>JBFIJS010000100.1:0-9496 GCA_041600595.1 Saprospiraceae bacterium
AAGAAAAGGGAGAAGGAAAGGTTTATTTCTCTGGTAACGTTGGTATCAATCAGGTGTTTTCCGCTGCTGCGGCAAATGCGGGAGAAGATAAATTCCCTTCAAAACTATTCTTCAATACTTACAGCAGTCAGGGTGGTACTTTGCTGCAAATCGCTGAAATACATACTTCCTGCTCCGCTCCTTTGGTAGCTGGTGAGAACGTTGGCGCAATTAAGATCAACTCCATAGAATTTAAGGATGGTACCTTCTGTGACGGCAATACCGTGATCACTGGTGGCTCCGGTAGCGGATCAGGGTCAGGATCAGGATCAGGGTCAGGGTCAGGGTCAGGATCAGGCTCAAGCATTGGCAGCGGACCAGCCATCGGGTTAATCTGTCCGACTCCGTGTGGCGATTTCAACAATGGCTCGGGTTCGGGAAGCGGATCCGGCAGCGGCAGCGGGTCCGGTAGTGGCAGCGGCAGTGGTTATGGCAGTGGTTCCGGTTCGGGCTCTGGTTCCGGTTCGGGCTCTGGCAGTGGTTCGGGCTCTGGCTCTAACAATGATCCATGCAACCAGGGCTCTGGTAGTGGTTCGGGCTCCGGCTCGGGCAGTGGCTCCGGTTCTGGTAGCGGTTCTGGTTCCGGCTCAGGAAGTGGCTCCGGCTCCGGCTCGGGCTCTGGTAGCGGCAGTGGTTCCGGCTCCGGAAATGGAAATGGCAACAATGGCAATGTATTCTGTGTCGAATGCCGAAACACCAAGACAATCACCATTGAAGTGGAAGACTGTAATCCTGTGCTTGGTAAATTGGGAGACCGGGTATGGTTTGACGTAAACGGCAATGGCCGCCAGGATCTTGGAGAAAGTGGTATCGGAGATGTAAAGGTTGATTTGTATGACTGCTTTAATAATCTCCTGCAATCCAAAACAACAGATGGTTTGGGTAACTACTGTTTCACCGATTTGCCTCAGGGAGGGTATCGCATCGTATTTCATAACCCTGCCCCGAACGACTTGATGCCAACCATACCAAATGTAGGTAGTGAAATCACTGATAGCGATGCGGATCAGGATGGTAAAACAGGCTGCATTACACTCGAAGAAGGTGAAATTGACAACGATGTCGATGCGGGTTTCAAACCCATGCCGCCATCAGCGTGTGATGTTACGGCCATTGTGACCAATATCATCTGCGATGATAACAATACCGCTGATCCTAACGACGATACCTATACTTTCAGAGTAAGTGCTACTGGCACGAACGCCGGCTCTAACTGGCGTGGCCAGGTAAGCAACTCTGCCCTGGGCGTGGTACAAATTTCGCCGACCCCTTATGGAAGTTCGGTCACCGTTGGTCCTTTCCCGGCTAATGTAAATGTAAATGTGACAGTCATCGCCGGTAATGATAATAATTGCCGTGACTTTACGACAGTGAATGGTACCGGGCCATGCTCCAATATTTGTGACAACGTCACTTCCGGTGGAAAAATCGGCTTTGGCAGCGACTGCGACGGTGTTTTTGAAATCTGTGATGCAAACGGCGGACAAGCCCCCGTTATCCGTAGTTGTGTTGACCCGGCAGGTGGAACCGGTGCGTTCGAGGTCATCTGGATCAAGAACGAAACCAACTGTGAACCCATCGCCGTGACCGTCGATCAAATGGTCAACGATCCGAGCAGCACGCCCTGGAGCATTGTTCCGAATGCTACCGGTCTGAGCCTCGATCCAGGTTTTGTCAGCACCACCACCTGCTACCAGCGCTGTGTGCGCCGGGCAGGTTGCGAACAGTACACCGGCGAATCCAATATGGTACAGGTTTTTGTCAACGAAAATTGTCCACCAAGCGGACTTGCCGACTGTAATAACATCGGTATCAGTACCGGCAACGGCACCATCAATGTAACCGGATTGGATCTCGCACCGGTCAGCTACGTGCAAATTTTCGATCAAAATTACACCACGACTCTTTTCAGCTGTTCCGGCAACTGCGGCCCAAGTGTCAGCGTCCCTGTTGGGGCTGGTATTTACCAGGTCAAAGTGAACTACGTCAATGCACAGTACATCGGCATTTGTGAAGTAAACCAAACGGTCAGCGTAACCTCCAACCTGGTGTCCGGCAACCGGCTGGAATTAACCGCCGTCAAACACCTGGAGTACGCTGAAATCTGGTGGGCGCATAATCAGGGCAGTAGCGTTGAGGAATACACCGTGGAGCGTTCTACCGATGGTACAACTTTCGAGACGATCAGCAGCCAGGCCTCTAAGGGTGGCAATGGCAACGAAATGTACAACGAGTTTGACCTCGATCCACAAACTGGCGACAACTTCTACCGTGTCCGCCTCGACCTCACCGACGGTTCGGTGGCTTATTCGGAAACTAAACTCATCCATTACATTAAAATGGCTGACTTCCAGCTTTTCCCGAACCCGGCCAACGAGTATGTACAGGCCGATGTTGAATCATTGATCGGACAACAGAATGTCAATATTGTGATTTACAACAATCTGGGCGTACAGGTAAAAACCTACCGGATACAGGAGGTTCAGAACAAATATTTCCAAATGGATCTTCGGGAACTAAAAGAAGGCCATTACATTGTTTGGGTCACGATGCCGGATGGCAAACCTAAAGCCCAGCAATTGGTAATCGGTAAGCGATAACGCCTTTAGGCGTTAGTTTTTAGCCAAAACTTTCTGCCGCTCCCGGTTCATTCCGGGGGCGGTTTTTTTTTGAAAAATGCTAAATGGTGGGTACCCTTCGGGGGGCAGTTGCACTAACTCTAAAATTGCCGCCATGAAAAATTATCAATCCTTCAACGCCTGGAACAATGTGTGGGCCGAATATTATCTTGAAAATTATTTATTCGCTGCAAAAGGACGCACCAGCGTCTGCACCGATGCCAATGAGGAAAACTATGTTCAACGACAGTAGGTATTATTTAAACCCAATTTGAGGTTGAGAAAGTTGAGGTGGTTGAGGCGGTTGAGACGGTTAAGTCCTCAGCGTACTTATTTAGCATCATAGCATGCGGGCCGGCTCATTTACCAAATTTTTTGCATCATCCTGGGCGGCCCTCAAAGGGTTTATTTCCTTCCTCTTCTCAGAAAAACAACCTGTTTTGTTCTTTTATTCTTTTTTCAAAAAGCTCTAGGGCAAACCGGTATAATTCCTGATCGTATCGGTTGTTTTCTTCTATAGCTTTGATTATTTCCGCCGGAAATTGCTGCAGACCTTTATTCTGAGAAACATTGAGCTTCTTTCTTTCTTTAAATTTCCATCCAAATCTTCTCTCAACTAATTGAATGGAATCATTAAAACGATCAGTGATACCAAAAAACGAGAAACTTGCCAGGTTTTCCTTTGCTTGTTCCAACCCTTTTTCATCAACTGGTTTCTTTCTGTGAAAATAGGATGTATCTTCCAGAGAATTATCAGCCAAATATCTGACCTGAAAGTTAGACAGTTTATGTTCCAATTTGGAATATAATTGTTCCACTTCGTCAACTGCAAAATCCTGGTTACGTTTTTCATATTTTATTCTGGAAATAGCCCGTGCGACAGGCTCTCTCAAAAATGTGACAGAATGCGGCCTTCCCGGAAGAAGCTCGCTGGCAATGGCAGGAGCATGTAATGATAATAATTTAACGTATTCAAACTGTTGATAATTATATTTATGCTGTTCATATAAACGACGGAAATTAACATTAACTGATACCTTTTTATCATGAAACATATTAGGAAAAATTATCCGTTGCCTGAATATATCACGTAACATATGATTGAAAGAAGTACCGCCCGTCTTGGGTATGTGCATAAAGAAAAACCTTTCATCCGAAGTATCGGAAAAATAACTGGCCTGGATTTCGGGAAAAACGGGACTATTGCCGAGCTCAAAATCTCCGTCAACTGTTTTTACCTGGATCTTACAATCAGGCGGAAGGTCAAAAGGTAATTCGCTGGTAAATATTCTAAAACCACAGCAACCCGTCGGGTGAACAGAACGATCCTTCAGATCTTGTCTTGGTTCATCGGCTATGACCCTGGTTACCTCTTCCCCATTTATCAAAAGTTTCAGGGCAACAGCTTCCGGGCGCTCTTCATCCATTGCCCAGCCGTGGATCAGATGATCCGATACCATATCAACAAAGCCTTTTATTTTCATGAATAATAATTTTTAATGGTTTTTGCAGAATAAAACAGATTAAATTAAAATACCATTTAATTCAAGCAATTTTGAAAAGACAAGGCAGTTGCAAACTGACAACGCTAACCGATATTATCCATTCATTCAGGTTTCTCCTGATAAATACGCAGGGATTGTTTTACCTTCTCTCTTAAGCACCTCAATGGCAATTCTTTTTATATACTGCGAGCCCTGTTCAGCAGGCAATTTTTCTGTCCTTTCTAACTGCCAGTCATCTGTATCGTAATTAAAAAATGATAAATAATCAGACACCAGGGGACGAAAAAAATCAATATCTTCTTCTGTAAACCAATTCCTCCAACTTCCCTTCCCTTTACTTCTGGCCACGTACTCAAATCTTTTTTGAACTTCAGCCCCGTTATCTACCTCAAAACCCAGATAGTTGTTCAATTCCTTCGTCTTTCCGGCAACAAAATCTTCGTATGCCAATAAATGCCAGGATGAGTCTAAGCCTGAAACGGCATCCATGATCGCTCTGCATATTTTCGGAATTCTTCTAACCTCACGATTCTGATCCAACAAATAATAGAAAGGGAAAGCCGTTGGGTCATTTTCTTTTGCCAACAACATTTCGTAAACTTTTTCTAAATCCCTCCTGGGATTCAACGCCTGAACCCGCCACTTGAAAAAAAAACCACTGATGATCCGATCCCTCATATCTCGGTAGATCCAGATCTTTTTATCATATAAGCTGGATATAAGTCTTAACCGGTGTTGCTTTTTTGGTATAAACAAGCATTTAGTCACAACATTATGATCCTGTTCAACAATTTTCTTATGCGTCAAAGCATCGTATAATGTTTCCTCACCGGCAGGTTCAAAGTGAATGTCAGGGTTATCCATACCCGCTGCAACCCGATAGGTCAAAATAGAAGTACCACTTTTGGGCAAACCAACTAACAATACCTTTTTATGCCGGGGACTTGCCAACGAAGGCTCTCTATTGATTAACGGAAAAAAACACGGGGAGCCCTCGATTTTGTGTTGTTGAGGGCCAGCTTTAATTTGGATATCAGCATTATCCGGCAGAAATAATTTATGTTCATGAAGGTTAAATGTAAAACCGCAGTTTACCGATGGTTGCTGTTCTTGTCGAAGCCTTCCTTCTATAAATTGATCAGCCATTGTGGTAGCCACCTGCTCATTATTAATATAGAGCGTTATTTCCAAAGGCTCCTCCCGGCCATCTTCAAAGGCAAAACCCCGAATAACATCGGAAGTGATTTCCATTATTTTTCCTTGAATTACCATAATAAAAAATGATTTACTTTTTTGTGTGCTCTTCCTCAGCTACTGCGCTCAAACTTTAGTGGTATCCCTTAAACGTTTCTCATGCACAGTCAGCTACAGGTTTTGTTGAATTTAACGGATAGTTGAGAAAATTATAACGAGTATAAAAAACAGAATTTTAATTATGGAAATACGCTTGTCCATCGTCGTCATTTAACCCAGTGATCGTTCAGTACTGCGTAATTTAAGTTAGTTTTGTGTCCTGATTTATTAGACCATCTCAGTTGGCTGCCTCAAAGCGAAGTGAATATTTCAGCTCACATATCTCAGTTGTCTGTACTCAAAAGAACAATCTTTTATGTTCTTTTATTCTTTTTTCAAAAAGCTCCAGAGCAAAACGGTATAATTCCTGGTCGTACTGGTTATTTTCTTTTATTTCATTCCAGATATACCCCGGCAAATCCTTAGTCATTTTCTTTTTGGCCATATTATAGTGTTTGAGCTTTTTGAATTTCCAGCCAAACCTTTTTTCGGCCAGGCGAATAGAATCCTCAAATCGTTCCGTAATTCCAAGAAAAGCTGTTTTCTCCAAATTCGCTTTGGCTTTTTTCAGCGCTAACTCATCGACTAATCTGTAATTAAAATATATCGGACATTTAAAAATGGTATCACTGGCGAAAAGGCGAGTTTGAAGGTTGAAAAAAAAATATTTATTGTCTTCAAAAATTTCCTCTATATTATTTATCGAAGAGATATTTTCATTCGCCCGAAAGTTAATATCAGAAATTGCCCTGGCCATTGGCTCCCGTAAAAATGTGATGGAATGAGTGCCTGGTGGCATCAGTTCAATAGCTGCCGATGGAATGTGGGCCATTAACAACTGAACCTCCCTGAATTTTTCTTTAGGGGAATTTCTAAACTCTTTTACCGATTCGTACCCATTATTTCTGTTGATATCACATAAGTTGGGATAGATCACCCTTTGCCGAAATAATTCATACAGCATAAAACGAAATGAGGTTCCGGCGGTCTTTGGCACGTGAATAAAAAAGAATCTTTCATCAGATTTATCGGAAAAGTAACTGGCCGGAATTTCGGGAAAAACGGGACTATTAACAAGCTCAACATCTCCGGAAACCGTTTTTACCTGGACCTTGCAATTGGGCGGAAGGTCAGAAGGCAACTCAGATGTAAACAAGCTAAAACCGCAGCATCCCGTCGGGTGGACAGACCGATCTTTCAGGTCTTGTCTTGGTTCATTGGCGATGAGGTTGGCGACCTCTTCCCCATTTACCAAAAGTTTAAGGGCAACCGGTTCCGGACGTTCTTCATCCATAGCCCAACCATAAACTAAATGGTCGGATGCCGTATCAACATAGCCTTTTATTTTCATGAAATATAAATTGATTTCACTTGTGGTGGTTTGCTTATACAAGTTTCGGTAATAATCTGTAAAGCCTTTATGTTGGGGTATTATACCATGTCTTCATTTTTATCGGAAAATATAACCAAAAGTTTCACCAGCTGGAAAAGACATGTCGCTAACCTCTGAAAAACACTTTAGTCTTTCTATTTCCCGGGAAGAAATTTGTTGACGCTTGAAATGAAATGCAGGGCTAAAGTCAACTGTAGAAAAATAGGGTTCCACCTGGGCAAAAACTATGAATGTCGCTAATTCCCATTTGAATTCAAAACTACCCGGCTACCGGATCACCAGTACCGTCCCTGTTTTCACCTCCCGTATCTTATTGAGGTATTCTACTTCGGCTTTCCAGACGTAGGAACCCTGCGGCACTATTTCCCCCTCAAACTGTCCATCCCACACCTCGCCCGGCTGCTCTCCGTCCAATTTATCGGAGAACCACACCATTTGTCCCCACGGGGAAAAGATCCGTACATTATAATTTTTAATTCCGATCCCCGTCGGTTTGAACACTTTCACATCACCAATACCACTTTCCGGCGACATGGCATTGGGCAGATACAAGCCAAAAAATATTTCGGGGATCACTATTTGCTCCCGTACAGCCGCACATCCATTGGCGTGAAACGCGGTCAAGATGACATTCCAGACACCATTTTCGTTGTATTCGTAAGTAGGCGAGGTCGCCGTGGAAAAATCGCCATTTCCAAAATCCCACTCGTAGCGGACGGCATCCACCGACAAATTGGTAAAACGAATAACACCGTCGCCCAGGTCCATCCAGGAAAAATCGGCCACAGGCGACGGGAAAATTTCCACCCGCCCCAACTGTTCCAGCGTATCAAAGCAGACACCATTGTAGCTCGTTAGCAATTGAACGTGGTAAACGCCGGCCGAGTCGTACACGTGCGCCGGATTTTGTTCCGTGGAAATAGTACCATCGCCAAAATCCCACTGCCAACTGGTCGCATTGGCGGAAGCATCCTCAAAGAGGATCGTCTCCGGTTCGCAGCCGATAAAGCTGACCGGATCGATGCCCGACAACGGCTGCCAATTAGCGGAAACGGGCAGGGCAAAAGTATCGCGGCAATTATACTGATTGGCGGCGACCAGTGTGATAAAAAACTCGCCCGGCGCTGCATATACGATGTCCGGCTCAAAAAGACTGGAGCTTTGGCCGTTGCCAAACTGCCAGTCGTAATCCTGTGCACCAACGGCGAGATTGGTAACCTCAACAGAAGCAGGCAATCCACACAGCAGTTCCTCACTGATGGAGAAAACAGCTTCAGGCACCGGAAAAATATTTGCCGGTACCACTGCAGTATCCGCCGGACAACCGTTCAGGCCTTCAGCGATTAGCTGTACACTGAAATTGCCGGCAGTCAGATAAGTATGAATGGGTTCCAGGTCGGTGCTGGTATTGCCGTCACCGAAATCCCAGGTAAAAAAATCAGCAAACTGAGACGCATTGGCAAAAGCGATGGACCACGGCCGGCAACCGGAAAAATCACCCGTCGGAATAGCTGCCTGTGGCGTCGCCAATACTGTAACGGTTTGCTGAAAAGTATCCCGGCAGAGGAACTGGTTCTCGGCAATAAGCGAAATGACCAATGAGCCGGTATCCACTGGCAGGAAACCCGGCGCCGATAAATTACTCGTGAAGACACCTCCAAAATCCCATTCAAAAGCAATGGCTCCAGCGGATTGATTATCAACAGAAATCGTTTCCACCGTACTGCAGTAAGCAGCCTGATCGGTGGAAAAAAAAGCGGTAGGTACTTCGTGTACAATGATATTCAGTACCGTGGAATCGGCAAAACAACCAAAAGCATCGGTGCCTACCAAAGTCACCTGATAGGTGTCAGGCTCGAGAAAAGTATGATCGGGGCTGACCTGATTGCTCGTTTCGCCATCGCCAAAATCCCAGGCATAAGACGTTGGCCCGTTGCTCGTATTGGTAAATTCGATGGTAAAGGGCGCACAACCCTGCGTAGCGCTGGGAGTAAAACCTATATCAGGAGGGCCAAAAACCGTTACCTCGCTGCTGACGCTGGCCGGACAATTATTTAAAACAGAGAAACCCGTCAGGGTAACCACGAAGGTACCCACCGAGTCGTACTGATGGCTGGGAGAAGTCAGCGGAGAGGTATTACCATCGCCAAAATCCCAGGCGTGCCCGGTGGTATTTTCGGACTGGTCCGTAAAAGTAATCGGCTGCCCGAGGCACACGTATGGATCGTGAGTAAAGGAAACATCCGGGGCGGGCAACACCTCAATGACCACCGAGTCGGTATCCGTTCCGCAATTGGTCGCGTACTGGTACACCACAAATACCCCGGCCGAATCGAAGGTGTGCACCGGGTCCGGCAGGAAAGAGCCATTGCCATCCCCAAAATCCCAGCTGACCTGCGCTCCGGGCGTCGAAAAGTTTCCAAAATTGACGGTCAGGGGCTGACAGCCTCGGGTCGTATCGGCAAAAATGAACGCTTCGACATTGGGCGGAAAGACCGTGATTTCCTTGACCATTGTATCTATTCCACAAAAATTTTCGGCAATCATCATGATCTCGTAAATCGTGATGGACGTATCACTGGTCGTAAATACCTGCGGCTCCAGCAGACTGTCCGTGCTCACCAACACTCCATCGATATACCAGGAAA
>JBFIJS010000101.1:0-9484 GCA_041600595.1 Saprospiraceae bacterium
ACGATGTTTCTTCGTATCAGCGCAGGGTCAGCCTCTTTTTGCAAAATATTAGCCACCGCATCCAAATGTTCTTTTTGGATAAGGGTCACCTGGCGGTTGCGGCTGGCACTGTTGTAATGATCGCCGGTCAGTCCGGCCTCTTCGGTCACCTCTACACGTTCCACTGGCTGCACTGCCGTCCGTCTTTCCGGCCGAATACCAATCCACTCTACAGTTCCGGTCTGGGGAATTTGGTTCATTAATTCTTTTAAGTTGCTCATCGATGTGAATAATTTATCGAGGCGGTGAGGTTGGACGAGTGTTGGAAGCTGTCCTGACTTCAGGCCCGGCTAACAATAATTGGAAAGTATTTTACCGGCTACACTTACCAGGCGGTCAAGCCGGATTTTAATACCACCGGACAAAAGTAGGAACTCTTCGCTGTTGCGGGTAAAAATATCTTCGATGATCGCCTCAACTGTTGCGTCGTTGCCATCTTCGGTTTTAAAGACGACCTCACATTTTGTACGGCGAATGGCTAACAGGGTGAGCTCATCGTGAAAGTCGCAGGATATAGGCTGATATTTCATAAGTGAAAATGAAAGATTAATCGTTTCCGTTAAAAATGGGCCGGGAATGCCGGCCGAACAACCTTCTTCGCAATGAAGTCGTCAGGTTGCCGATCCAACTCATAGCCCGTATTCTTCGATCTTTCGATACAGCGTCGCAACGCCGATACCGAGCAGCTCAGCGGCTTTTGTTTTGTTGCCTTTGGTGTAAGCCATTACCTTTCGGATGTGCAAACGTTCCATCGCCGACAATTTTAATGAATCGGCCGGGTCGCCCGAATCGCTGACCAGAAAATCCAAAGGCAGACAATCGGGGGTCAGCAAGTCGCCAGAGGCGAGGATGACGGCTCGTTCGATCACATTTTTCATCTCCCGGATATTGCCTTTCCAGGGGTGATTGAGCAAGGCCTGCTGAAAAGAAACGTCCATTTTGGGCGTGGGCCGGCTCATTTTTGCGGCAAACATGTCGATAAAGTAATTAGCCAACAGTGGGATATCCCCTTGCCGCTCCCGCAGCGCAGGTAACCGGATGCTGAAAACAGACAAGCGGTAAAAAAGATCGAGGCGAAAATTTCCGTTTTCACTTTCGGCCTCCAGGTCCCGGTTGGTGGCGGCAATGATCCGGACATCCACCCTGGTTTCTTTGGTTTCACCGACTTTCAGGAAAGTGCCCGTCTCAATCACCCGGAGCAATTTGGCTTGCAGCGTAAGGTCCATTTCACCAATTTCATCCAGAAAGATAGTTCCGTTGCTGGCCTCCTGGAAGAGGCCGATCTTATCCCGCGTTGCCCCGGTAAACGAGCCTGCTTTGTGCCCGAACATTTCCGTTTCCAATAATTCTTTACCCAAAGCACTGCAATTGATGGCAACAAATGGTTGTTGCTTACGGGTACTTTCGTAATGGATCGCCTGGGCGAAAACCTCTTTCCCGGTCCCGGTCTCACCCGTCAACAAGACCGTTGTATCGGTCATAGCGACCTTTTTCGCCAGATCCATAGCATGCTGCATGGGTTTGGACTGACCGACTATTCTCTCAAAACTAAACCGCTCACCAACTTGCTCTTCCAGTTCCTGTACCCGGAATTGAAGCAACGCCTTTTCTACCGCCCGACTGACGAGGGGTATGATTTTGTTATTGTCGTCGCCCTTGGTAATGTAATCAAATGCGCCGCTTTTGATAGCTGTAACGCTATCGGGAATGGTCCCGAACGCCGTATTGAGAATGACTTCACTTTGGGGACTGATCTGCTTGAGCTTGGGCACCAGATCGACGCCGTTGGCATCGGGAAGTTTGACATCGCAAATGACCACGTGGATCTTTTCCTGCGCCATCGTTCGGAGGCCCTTCTGCCCGGTTTCAGCCTTAAAAACCTGATACCCTTCCAGCTTAATGATGCGGGCCAGGAGGTTTAAAATATCAGCTTCGTCGTCTATGATGAGAATGTTGGCTTTCACGTTTGTTGAATGTGAATGGTGAACAGTGAATGATAAGTTTTTGAGGAGAGGGAAAGTTAAGTGTTGTTTGGAGAAACACTTAACCGGACTAACACAAAAATCAGAACCGATGTTGACTCCCGGCAGAATTCAGTCCCATTTTTAAAAAAGATTACCGTATCAGGTCGATATACCCGTTGAGGAGCCCGGCTCTTTCCACAATCCCCATCACCCGCTGTTCGAACACCCGGCAGGTGTAAAAATAAGTAGCGGTGGGAAGATCGTCGCCTTGCAGGTTTTGACCCGTCCAGTTGATATCAGGATCGCGGGTTGTAAAAACCAGTTGTCCCCAGCGGTTGTAAATATGGAGTTCAATGTGGTCGATGAAGCAAAAGGGGTAAGGCGTAAAAAGGTCGTTGAAGCCATCACCATTGGGCGTGAAAGTATTGGGTAGGGAAAAAACCGGGCAGTTGTCCACACAAATGATATTGCTAAAAACACTTTCATTGGCAAAGGTATCGAGAGCGGTTACAGCATAACAACCGGCCAATCCCTGTTCGGGGGCATGAAAAAATTCCGTTTCATCCGGGTGATTGACATTTCCCAGCAAAACAAATTCAGCTCCTTCGAGCGCAGCAAAATATACGTTGTAACTGACGACGTCATCCGTTTCTTCACAGGTCAGAATAGGATTGCTCCAACTGAGCATGTTTTCCAGATCGGTTGTTTCGTCGCAGCTTTCCATTCGGTCACAGATATTGTTCACTGCGAGTTCGGGAGGGCATGGCGGCACATTATCAACAGGAACAGCGCAGACCTCCTGCGACAGATTAATCAGTGGGGAAGGCAGCCCGGTCAGGTTGTAGAAACCGTAAGCCTGCACATAGTAGCAATATTCGATGCCGTTGAGCAAGCCCTCATCACTGTAAAAAGTATCCTGCACCGCCGCAGCGATCAAGTCCCACGCCGTTCCGTTCCACCGGAACACATCATACCGGTCATTGCTCCAGGGCACGTCGAAGGTCCAGCGCAGGTCATTGCGGTTGTCGGTAGGGTCTATTTCCAAAAAAACAGAAGAGGCATCGGGGGCAAAGCCCAGTGGTGCGGTTTCGTTATTGACATAAAAAGCCAGGCGATAGTGGTAAGGGCTATTTTCGGTATCAAGACCGGCGACCTGATCGATGTACTGGTTTTGCGAAAGCTGAGAATAAGTAGGGCTGGAAAAGGAAGCGATGGGTTGAAAAACGCCATCCCGCAGGCCGGTTGCCCGCAGTAGTTCATACCGGTAGGGCCCGGGATTGAGCAGGGTGTCCAGCTCGTCGGCTGCGGGTTTTTCCCAGCGGACCTCGATCTCTCCATTAATCGCTGCCGTTTCATTGACCGTCACGTGTGTGATCAGCGGAGCGTCCCGCCTGAGTTGCAGGCAAACTTTATCGGAGGCCAGGCTTTCCACTACGTTGTAAGGTTGCCCACTCACCGTTTGCCTTGCGAAATGAGCAAGAATGCGGTAGCAATAAGTACGGCCGCGCTCCACATTGACGTCGGTATAGGTGTAACGGCCATTGGCTTCGCTGCGAGTGTTGGCTATCCGAACATAACCGGTACCATCCAGTCCGGTTGTGCAAGTATCGCGGCTGATGCCGTCCCCTTCTTTTCGCCAGACGGAAAAGCTGAGGAAAAACCCATCGGCAGCATTTTCACAAAAATAAGGCAGCTCCCAGGTGACGGTAATCTCATTGGCATTGGCTGCCGCCTGCACGTCGAGTGGTGGAGGCCCAACCACTTTGATGAGGACCGTTTTGGAGGAGGTCAGCCCGCCGGAGTTATTGTCCAGGAAAAAATCATCTTCAGCCGTAAAAACAACAATGTAAGCCTGATCGGAAATGTGCTCGCAGGTGGTTTGCCAACGGAAAGTTTTCTCTACCGGCTGGTTTTTGTGCACGGCGGAGGGGGTGCCGAACGGGCGCCATGTTTGGAAATCCGAGGCCGGGCTGATGCCCAGAATAAAAGGCGCACCGGCAGCTGATAGCTTGATTTTGTCGCCGGGGTTGGGGTCCGTTGCGACTACCATAAACTCGACCAAATCGCCCGCAACCACACATATTTCCTCGATCGTCTCAATCACCGGAGGCTCATTGTCCGAACAGTTTTCCACGAGAATCTGCATATCGCGGATAGTTGTATCAATGGGCACACCATTGCGCCAGCTGATAACCATAAAAGCGAGGTTGTATTCTCCCAAAATTTCCGGGGCCATCCAGGTAACGGTGCCATCGTCGGGATCAATGGTTAGCGTAGAAGTACCCGAGCTGCCAAAAATATTATTGGGAAAAGAATATAGAGGCACCGGAGTGTCTTCTGCCATCAGCGGAACAGTCAGTTCGTAAGACAGGCTGTCGCCATCGGGATCGAAAGCACCGGGGTTGTGCGTATAGGTTTTTCCGACACAGGCATAACCGATGGGAGCGTTGGTCAGTTGCGGGGTACTGTTGCATCCCTGGGTTTGACCGTCGAAAAGGGTGAAAGAGGTTTGAATATAAAAATCTATGTTACCCGAACCATTTGGCGGGTTGACGTTCAGTACACCGTCATTGCGTTTAGGGTCGCTCATGGAAACGACGAATCGGCCGGGGCCGGGATAGATATGCGTAGAAATGTACCGGTTGATGGAGACGTCGTTGCCGATCGGAACACCTGATGGGCCACTCTCCCGGGGTACGATTTCGCTTGAACCATCGCCCCAAAATATCTCCATTTCGGGTCGGTCCACCCCGGGGGCACTGCTCGTTTTAGTGTAAATAGTCAGCACGCACCGGACCTGATTACCAACGCAGTCGTTGATCTGTTCGATAACGATGTCGCCAGCGCGGTTGTGCGTAGCAGAAAGCGAACCGTTCAGCAGTAACCCAAACGCCAGGATGGCTATATAGCGGAAGTGGTTTCCCATGATTTCATTATTGTGATTGTCTGAGGCAGCCTGCTGTTTTACAGGAAAAACCATTGCCTCAACGAATCAAATCAATGTACCCGCTCAGCAGCTCCGGCGCCTCCACCGTTCCGGTTACCCGTTGTTCGAACACTTTGCAGGTGTAATAATAAGTACCGGATGGAAGTTCGTCCCCGTTCAGGTTTTCGCCCGTCCAGTTGATGTTGGGGTCACGGGTTTCGTACACCAGCTGGCCCCACCGGTTGAAGATGCTCAGTTCGATGTTTTCGATAAAACAAAACGGATAGGGAATGTAAAAGTCATTGCTACCATCTCCATTCGGGGTGAAGGTGTTGGGCAGTGAAAAATTGGGGCAATTATCCACACAAAAAACATTGCTGAAAATACTTTCATTGGCAAATGTGTCCAGGGCCGTGACGGCATAGCACCCGGCGATGCCCCGTTCCGGCTGGTGTTCGAAAGTGACGGTCCCGGAGTCATCGATCGTTGCAATCAAAAACAACTCTTCGTTATCGGTAGGTGCAAAATATATTTTGTAGCTGACTACATCGTCCGTTTCGGCGCACAGCTCCATCGGGTTGATCCAATTAAGGTAGTTCTCCAGTATTTCTCCTTCTTCACAATTGCGGTTTTCGTCGCAAATGTTGGTGACGGACAACTCCGGCGGGCACGGCGGCACATTATCGATCGGAACCGCACAGGCTTCCTGCGACAAATTGATCAGGGTGTCGGGTACATTGTCGATGCCGTAAGAGCCGTAAGCACGGATGTAATAGCAATATTCCCGGCCATTAAGCAAACCTGTATCGGCATAGAAGGTATCCTGCACCGTCGCTATGGAATCCCAGCCGCCAAGATTATTTTGCCGGAAAACATCGTACTCGTAGTTGACCCAGGGCACATCGAATTTCCACGACAGGTTGTTCTGATTGTCGGTTGGTTCTATTTCCACAAAAACAGAAGAAGTGCTCGGCGAAAAGCCCAGTGGAGCCGGTTCGTTGTTGACATAAAAGGCCAATTCATAAGAATAAGGATTGTCCTGGGTGTTGAGGCCGGGCGAGCTGTCCAGGTATTGACTAATATTGGGCAACTCAAAATAGCTTTGGGCGGTAAATGTTTGAATCAGATTAGAACTTCCCCCTTGCAGTCCTTGCGAGCGCAGCAATTCGACTTTATACGGAGGGGCATTGAGCAGGGTGTCGAGGTCGTCGGCCAGAGGTTTGATCCATTCCACCTGGATTTGTCCGTTCGTTGTTGAGGTTTCATCAACACTCACCTTGGTGATGAGCGGCACTTCCCGGCTAAGTTGTACACATACTTTATCGGAGGCGAGGCTTTCTACAATATTATACGCCTGCCCCGTATCTGTTCTTTTGGCAAACCTGGCCAGTATCCGGTAACAGTAGGTACGTCCTCGCTCCACGTTCATATCTACCCATTGGTAGCGGCCATTCATTTGGGTGCGCGTATTTCCCAGAAAGGTATAACCGGCACCTTCTAAACCAGGCCTGCAGTTGTCCACTTCAAAAACGTCATTGCCTTCTTTGCGCCATACAGAAAAGCTCAGGAAAAAATTGTCCGCTGCATCTTCACAGACATAGGGTTGTTCCCAGGTCACCTTGATACGGTCCGAACTCGGTTCTGCCTGCACGTCGAGCGGAGGAGGCCCGACGACCTTGATGCGCACGGCCCTGATCGAGGCCAATCCCGTGGAGTTGTCCACTGATTGCAGGAAGAAATCATCTTCTGCTTTGAAAACGACTGTATAATGAAGGTCAGAAATATGCTCGCAGACCGTTTGCCAGCGGAAAACCTTTTCCACCGGCTGATTCTCATAATCAGCGGATGGTATGCCATTAGGGCGCCAGTCTTCCACATCGTCGGCCGGGCTGATCGGCAAGTCGAAAGGTGCCCCTAATGCGGAGAGCTTGATCTGGTCGCCGGCATCGGGGTCGGTGGCAACTACGTTGAACTCAACGACTTCCCCTGCAACCACACAAATTTCAACGGGTGCATTGATCACCGGCGCCTGGTTATCATCGCAGTCGTAAACGATCACCTGAATGTCGCGTACCGTGGTATCGATCGCAACGCCGTTTCGCCAGGATATAATGATAATGGCAATGTTATACTCTCCCAGCACAGTGGGCACAAACCACTCGAGGGTTCCCGTTATGGGATTGATGGTCAGACTTCCCCCCTGGTTTTGTACGTTGGGCGGAAAAATGTAGTTCGGCACCTGTTCGTTTACATCCTGCAACGGCACGATGAGTTCATAAGACAGGCTGTCGCCATCTACATCGTATGCCCCCGGGTTGTGGGCAAAAAGTTCTCCGCTGCAAGCATAATCGATGGGTGGGTTCAGCAGAAAAGGAGTGCTGTTGCAACCCTGACTTTGCCCGGCAAAAAGCGTAAAAGTTGTTTGCAAATGAAACTGCACATTTTCGGAGCTGGGAGGGTTGACGTTCAGAATACCGCCATTCCGGTTGGGGTCCGTCATCGATACAACGTACCGCCCGGGGCCATCGAAAGTGTGTTCAGCAATGTAAAAGTTGTATTTAACATCGTTGGGGAGCAATGATCCGTTGCCATTGGCCCGCGGCACAATGTCACAGGGACCGCCATCGCCCCAGCAAATGGTCACGGAGTCGCGGTCGGCGGCAAAGCTACTGGCCTTCGTCCAGGTGTAAACCGTGGCCCGTACCCTGTTGCTGGTGCAACCACCGATCTGTTCAACAACGATTTCACCAGCCCGGTTGTGGGTCGCATGGCTTGCCAATGAAAGGTGGAGCAGAAGGATAAAAGAACAGAGGCGGTAAAATGTATTTTTCATGTAATGCTTTTTAAAAATATGGGGCAGGATGCCAGTATGCTGCATTGTTTTAATATGCTGTACCCCCCGGATTCGCCTGATCAAGGTGAAAAACACCTGCGAACCTGAGTTATCGCTGTGTCGTCACCCAAAAGAACTGTTTGTTGTAATGTGAATTAAAATAATGTTCCAAAATAAAGGAAAAATGAGGAAAACAGTCAGGTCAGTATTGGGTAAAATGGTTTTCGGCAAAATGGCCCGGCGGAAACTTGTATCTTCCAATGCGCCGCCGGCCTGCTTGCGACCACCATTAAGAACGGCTATTTACGCCCGGTAGTTTGTAAAAAAGGTGACTTATTGGGCTTTTATGACCATCCCCTTACAAGTTTTGCTGTGCTCAAGACTGATATGCAAAAAAAAAAGGGCGTCATCTGGGCAGATTTGCACCATCCTTCCCGGTCTGTTTTCTTTCCCTACCTTTATAAGTAACCAGTCCAAAACCTGGCGACTAATCACTCCTCCGGGCACGGGCCACCTATTTTTGGCAGGAGGCTTGTTTTTGTACAACAACACAAAGCGCAATGCCGGACTTGGTCAGGCTTCACCGCTCCATTCAGTTTTTTGTCAAAAAGATTTACGCCTGCCTGATAAGCACCAGAAAACCTTTTACCGGAAAAAGCCTTACAGCATACAATCCGCCAAAAGGTTATCTTTGCGATAATAAACCAAAATCATTATTCAATGAGCATCAAGAACTTACTGCCAATTAGCGTACTCATCGTCCTGACCACCGCCAGCTGTGTCAGCACCCAAAAGTACAACGACATGGTGACCGCCCGCGATCACTACAAAGCCCAGTTCGAAAGCAACAAAGCTGTCGAAGCCGAAAATCAGGAACTGGAGCGGAAACTGCGGGTTGCCGAAAACCAGATCCGTAAGATCAACGATATATTGACCCAGGAAAAACTGGAAAAGGATAAAATAGCGGAAGCTAAATTACTCCTCGAAAACCGCTACAACGAAACGTCCAATGTCAATGACAAACTCCTCTCGGAATATTCCTCCACCCGGTCTGTCATGGAAGAACAACTGGCCAACGTGGAAGACGAACTGTACCTGCGCGACCGCCAATTGCAGGGAATGGAAGAAAAAATCGGCGTGACCACCCACGACCTCCAGTCAAGAGAAGAGAGAGTGGCCGAACTGGAGCGGCTGCTCGCCGAAAAAAATGCTCAAATGGCCAATATGCGCTTCAGCCTCAACAACGCCCTCAGGGGGTTTGACAATGCACAGCTCAGCATCAGTGAAAGAAATGGCAAAATCTACGTCACGATGAGCCACCAATTGCTCTTCGCCAAAGGCAGTGCCGTACCCGATGCCAACGGCCAGACGGCCATCCGTCAGTTGGCCCAGGCCCTGGTCGACAACCCCGATATCGACATCATCGTAGAAGGCCATACCGACAATACCGGGGCGGTTGATTACAACCTTAAACTCAGCTCTGACCGGGCAGTGGAAGTCGCTAAATTATTGGCTATCAATGGTGTGATGCCCTATCGGATCACAGCCGCCGGCAAGGGTATGCACCACCCTGTCGTGCCCAACACCACGGAGGAGGGCAAAGCCAAAAACCGCCGCACGGAAGTCATCCTTTCGCCCAATTTAGATAAGCTGTACGAAATGTCGAAGTAAAAACAGACGGTTGGATGGTTGGTATGACCATCCAACCATCCAACCATCCAA
>JBFIJS010000102.1:0-9475 GCA_041600595.1 Saprospiraceae bacterium
GGGCTGCTCGACCCACCGATTGAAGTGCGGCCCAGCCTCAACCAGATCGATGATTTGCTGGAAGAAATTGACGAGCGCATCCGCCGCAACGAGCGGGTGCTGGTCACCACCCTCACCAAGCGCATGTCGGAGGAATTGGCCAAATATTTTGAAAAACTCGACCTCAAAGTGCGCTACATTCACTCCGAAGTAGAGACCCTGGAACGGGTAGAAATACTCCGCGACCTGCGCCTCGGCGAGTTCGATGTACTCATCGGCGTCAACCTGTTACGGGAGGGGCTGGATTTGCCGGAAGTCTCGCTCGTTGCGATTCTCGATGCCGACAAAGAAGGTTTTCTCCGCAACGACCGTTCGCTCACGCAAACAGCAGGAAGGGCGGCTCGTAACGTGAACGGACTCGTCATTTTTTATGCGGATAAAGTGACGGATTCCATGCAGCGGACCATTGACGAAACGAACCGCCGGCGGGCCATTCAAATGGCTTACAACGACGAACACGGCATCGTTCCGCAGACCCTCGCCAAGAGTCGGGAGGAAATTCTCGCCCGCCAGTCGGTACTTGATATCCGGGGTAAAAAGCAATACTACGTGGAGCCCGAAACCATGAGCATTGCGGCGGATCCGGTTGTCGCTTACATGAATCGCGATCAAATTGAGCGACTGGTAAAAGAAACGGAGGACAAAATGAAAAAAGCGGCCAAGGAACTGGATTTCATTACGGCTGCCCAGTTGCGGGACGAGTTGTTCGCCCTGAAAGAGAAGCTGAAAACGGTTTAACGAAGCATCCTAAAGGGGCTTTTTATGGTTGGTTTTTCGAGTGGAAGCCCACCTCGTCGGACAGTCGGTCATTTGCAAAAAACACCTCACCGGCTAACATTTTAACCTTTTCGGAATAACCGCACAACCTTCCAACCATCCAACCATTTACCCTACCTTTGCAAAAACTTTAGCCATGCTTTTTAAAATATTACTTTGGGCCATTGTTGGTTACATCGTTTATTCCTGGTTTAAGGAAAAAGTCGGCCTCAAGCAGGGTGGAAACAAGACGACTATTCACCACCACCATTACAACGATGATAAAAAAAGAGGCAAAGGCGACGACAGCGACTATATTGATTACGAAGAACTAAAATGATCCGGAGGAAGAATCCGGGCCGCTTATGAAACAAACAACAAACAATCATCCTGAGATGAATCCGGAACAAAATCCGCAACCAGCCAATGCTTCTATCGGCGATTGGGTCATTTACAAAAACAACCAGCTCATCGCCTTCAACAAGCCCGCCGGCATCCCCGTGCAGTCTGATAAAACGGGCGACAAGTCCCTGCTCCAACTCGCTGAAATTTACTGCAAGTGTACCTTGTACCTCATTCACCGGATCGACCGGCCGGCAAGCGGCATTGTCGTTTTTGCTAAAAACAAAGCTGCTGTGGGCACCATGAGCGACCAGTTCAGGGAAAAATCCATCAACAAAACTTACCTGGCCGTGGTGAAAGACAAGCCGGCGGAGGCTTCGGCAACGCTGAAACATTTTCTGACCAAGAACCAAAAAAACAACAAATCGGAAGCTATCGGCGAAGAAACCCCTAACAGCAAACCCGCCGAACTTTCTTACGAACTCGTGGGCAGCAGCGACAATTACCACCTGCTGCAACTCCATCTGCACACCGGCCGCCATCACCAAATCCGGGCGCAATTGGCCGCCATCGGCAGTCCTATCAAAGGCGATGTCAAATATGGTTTCCGGCGCAGCAATAAGGATCGTTCCATTCACCTGCACGCCTGGAAACTGACTTTCAGGCATCCTGTTTCAGAGGAAGTGGTCGATTTGGTGGCGGAATTGCCCGCCGATCCGGTGTGGGATTTTTTTGGGAAAACACTCCAACCATAGTGTTCCCGGCAGACCGTCGGACCGGGTACACAGCCTGCAGGCACGACACCCTGCCTGCTTTTTTCAGCTCAATCTCAATCTGTTCAAGATGAAAATTTCAATCAAATCACTGTTTTTCATTTTAGCGATACCCGCCACGCTGTTCGGACAAGGCTACGATACCGGCCAGGTGTACGATACCCTGAGTTACGAACTGCGGGCCGAAATCAGCCAGCAAGCCATCAACGATTTAAAAAATGGCGTATTGGTCGTGCGCTTGAAAACGGGCAATAACAAATTGAGAGCCCTGCAACGGGTAGCCCTCAGTCCGGACATTTCCCCTAAAGAAAAAGAAAAGTTCGAATCGAAAATTGCCAAGCACCAGGAGGAAATCCAGGAGGAAAACGACAATCTCATCGAGTCTTTGCGGGCACATTATACTTTTTCCCCGATATTATATCTGGCCGACACCTCCATTCACCTGCTGAAAGACGGACAGCAAAGTGGTTTTTTTCTGAATGAAAAAATGGAAACGGACCCTTCTCTTTCGCTCAACGAGCGACCATACCTGGTGACCTACTACGGCAGCACTATTTCCCCTACTAAAAATGGTGAGGAAGGCCTGGTCATACTGGATCAGGATCTACAGGAACTCGTGGAACCCTTCCCCTACTTCACCGGACTGAGTACCACCCGAAAACTACTGCTCAGGTTTTGGGATAAACAAAGCGAAATCGAACAATTTTATTTAATGGCCGAGCGGTTCAACAAAAAGCTCAAAGAGTTTTCCGCATCGATCGAATAAGTCCCCTTTGCCGATGGCCACATTCAACGTTACGGGAGTCGAGTTAAGAGGTGATGATGTACGCAGTTGCTCCCTGCAAGTTTTACCACCAAAGCGGAGCGTTTTCAACCGGAAAAAAACCAAAGCTGCGCGGGTCTCAATTCTCTTCTTCTTTTTTCAGACTATCCTTTTCGAGGTTGTTCTTTAGGATGGGTTTTACTTCCAGGGTATCCACCGGAGGTCTGAAATCGGGCCGATTGGGGCGGCCGGGGATCAGGGGCAGATCGGAGGTATCTCTGGCAAAACGAGCATTTGACAGCAGGGTAGAGTCGGCAATCGCAGAGGCTGTTTCCATCACCTTGTTCCGGCAATTTCTGTTGACCCCTTCCCGCCAACGGGCCATTCTTTCGGCGAGTCGTTCCTGCATCACCTCCTCTTTTGTCTTGGAAGGCGGCTTTTTGCAAGCTGTCGCCCCGGTCAACGCAACTAAAACAATGACTGCTATGGCGTATTTTTTTTTCATATTATCCACTGGGTAAAAATCCGTTTGCGTTTTCTTTCGCTATTGCCGCTGGAAAAAAAATAACCACCCCGTTTGGCCCGGAATTATTGTCCCAATTCCTTTTTCACCCGTTCCAGGTATTTCTCTTTTTCTTCCTGTCTTTCGGTGAGGATCGAATCGACGGCTACCTGCACGGCACTGTCAAAACGGAGGTTGCAGATGCTGTCCAAAATGGGTTTCAGGCTGTCCACTTCCTTGCGGAAAAGGCTGTCCACAAATTGGCGATCCTTATAATTGAGTGTCGGTGGCGGATCGGGGGTACAAGCGGAGAATAGCAGCAAGCAACCTGCAATAGACAGCATGCCATAGGCAGGACGCAGAATAGACCGCACCCCACCGGAGCGGGTAGTCAGTTTATTTTGATTCAGGTATGTTAAATGGTTGTTCATCTACTTTTCATATGATCAGACTGCCAATTGAAAACTACCAATCTTTCGCCTGTTTCTTTTTAGCCCCTGCCTTACGCAGCTTTTCCTGCACTTTTTGTTCTTCCTGATCCATGATTTCCAGCAGCTTCGAAGCTTCCTCCTTGCTCAGGTCCTGTGTCTGTTGCGGAGGTTGTTTAGCCGGTTGGTTTTGATCTTCCTGCGGTTGCGACTGATCTTGCGATTGGTTGGGGTCTTGCGGCTGGGGCTGTTGATTTTGTTGGTTTTGGTTCTGCTGGTTCTGGTCTTGTTCCTGCTGTTCCTGGTTGTCCTGTTTATCTCCCTGTTGAGGCTGTTGTTCGGGTTTGGGTGGCGGCAGTTTACGGATGGCCCGAAATAAATTTTGCTTAGTCGAAAGGTCGCCCGGGTTGAGGCGCAGGGCATTTTTATAAGCCTCCACACTTTCCTCAAACTGTCCCGCCTGGTAATGGGCGTTGCCCAGGTTGTGGAAAGCCCGGGATTTACCAGCGTCGTCGTTGGCCCCATCGGCCGCTTCTTTGAAATGGGCAATGGCTTCGTCGAAACGCTCCTGCCGATAGGTCGCATTACCGAGGTTGTAGGTGCCCTGAGTGGACTTTTCCTGTTCCAATGCCCGCCGGTAGTTCAGTTCCGCCTGTTCAAAATTTTGCTCGAAGTAGGCCTGATCGCCCTTCAATAAGTGCTTATGGCTGTTTTGCCCTATAGCCCAAAACGGGCTGCCGATAGCCCAGATCAATATGTTTATCCTGAATAAAGTCCTCATGGTCAAAAAATATCTGCGTAGTTAAACACAAAGTTACACTTGGGTTGTTTAGCGAGGGTAAAATTAGCGATTAGTTCCTTAGCGGCTCGGGTATAGCGGCTCGCATGACGCCCGGCAGACCTGCTACCTTCGTCGCATCTTTGCGGGATTTATTACTTTCGCCATCATTTGTAAAAAATACAGATACCTTTCCCGCAACGGCTAATCAACATTCAACAAACCGCAAATCAACGAATCCACCATTTTGTCCAAACCATCTACCATCTGGCTTTTTAAAATGGCCCTTCGGGACAGCCGCCGCAACCGGGGCCGCCTCCTGCTTTTCATTGCTTCCATCGTTATTGGGATCGCGGCTTTGGTAGCCATCAACTCATTTAGCGAAAACCTCCAGAAAGACATTGGTAATGAGGCTAAAAGCCTGCTCGGCGCCGACTTGCTCGTGCGAGGCAACCAACCGGCGCCCGACAGCATCCGGCAATTATTCGAACTGATGGGGCCCTTGCGGGAATCCGAAACGGTGAGCCTAGTGTCTATGGCTTTTTTCCCAAAAAACGGGGGAACCAGGCTTTCTCAGATCCGGGCCCAAAAAGGCGCTTTTCCTTTTTTTGGAAAATTGGCCACGGAGCCCGCCGAGGCAGAAGCCACTTTCAAAAAGGTGGCCTCGATGAGTGAAGGTGAAATGCCGCCAGCCATCGCATTGGTTGAAAAAACCCTGATGCTCCAGTTTGCCCTGCAAGTCGGAGACACCGTCCGGGTCGGCAACGTACCTTTCAAAATAGAAGGCCAGTTGAATGCCGCCCCGGGCCGGTCCGGCATTGCGGGCACGATCGCACCGGTGGTTTATATTCCAAAAGCCTACATTCAACAGACCAACCTGATCCAGCCGGGCAGCCTGGTTCAGTATGAGTACCATTTCGAACTCCCGCCAACGAACAATGCTGAGGACGACGTGACGACCTTACTGCGCCCCGGACTCGAAAACACCTCCTTCGAATTTGACACCGTGGCCGAACGCCAGGAAGATGTCAGTGAGGCATTTTCCAGTATGAACACTTTCCTGAACCTGGTCGGCTTTATTGCGCTGCTGCTGGGCTGCATCGGTGTGGCTAGTTCGGTGCATATTTACATCCGGGATAAAATGGCGAGCATTGCGGTGCTGCGTTGCCTGGGAGTAAAAGGCTGGCAGGCGTTTCAGATTTATCTAATACAGGTCGTTGCGCTGGGCCTGGCAGGCGGAGTACTGGGTGCCCTGCTCGGAAGTTTGCTGCAAATCAGCTTACCCGCCGTGCTGGGTGATTTTCTGCCCGTGGCCAATGTGAGCGCCGACGTCTCCTGGTCAGCAATGGGCATCGGTGTCGTGACGGGCCTGAGTATCACCGTTCTTTTTGCCTTACTCCCGTTGCTCGCCATCCGGAAAGTATCGCCATTGCGAACGCTGCGAGCCTCTTATGAAGCAGACACCAGCGGAACAGACCCCCTGCGCTGGGTCGTTTATGTCCTGATTTTCATCTTTGTTTGCGGCTTCACGCTACTGCAAACCGGGCGGCTGGAAACGTTGTATTTCCCCGTCGGTATCGGCCTTGCTTTTCTGGCCCTCACGGGGGTCGCCAAAGCGCTGATGTGGGCCGTTCGGAATTTTTTCCCGAGAAACTGGAGCTTCGAAATGCGCCAGGGCATCGCCAACCTCTACCGTCCCAACAACCAGACCCTGATCCTCATGGTAACCATCGGATTGGGTACAGCTCTTATTTCCACCTTGTTCCTGGTGCAAAATCTTTTGTTGAAACAAGTCGAATATACCGGCTCCGGCGATGTGCCGAACATGATCGTTTTTGATATTCAACCCAAACAAAAAGAAGGCGTCGCTCGCCTTACCAAAGCCAACGACCTGCCTGTCCGCCAGCTCGTGCCCATCGTTACTATGCGAGTAGATAATATTGACGGTATCACGCAGGAGATGCACGTCCGGGACAGCGCCCGCATTGCCTGGCGGGCCGAACGGGAAAAGGCCCGGGCCGAAGGCCGGGAACCGGAAGAACCTCAACGAAGGGGCGATGACGATGCGCCACAGGAACGCCGTTTCCGCAGCGACTGGGTGTACGAGCGGGAATACCGCGTCACCTACCGGGACACTTTAATCGACACCGAAAAAATATTGGAAGGCGAGTGGCACGGCACCGTTGGTGATGATGGCATCATCTACGTCTCCCTCTCCGATCGCATTGCCCGCTCCATGAAGGCAAAAGTCGGCATGCCCATCACTTTTAACGTGCAGGGAGCCTTGATCGAAACGGTCGTAGGCAGTATCCGGGAAGTCGATTTCCGGCGGGTACAGACCAATTTTTTTGTAGTCTTCCCCAAGGGTGTTTTGGAAGAAGCCCCACAGATTTACGTCATTGTTTCCAAAGTGGAATCGGAAGAGCAGTCCGCAAAATACCAGCAGCAGTTGGTCAAAGACTACCCCAACGTTTCCGTGATCGACCTGACGCAGATTTTAAAATCGGTAGAGTCCGTTTTGAGTAAAATATCGTTTGTGATCCGCTTCATGGCACTGTTCAGCATCCTCACGGGATTGGTCGTTTTGATCAGTTCTGTGGTCCTGAGCAAATTTCAGCGTATCCAGGAATCCGTCCTGCTCCGCACGCTCGGTGCGAAGCGAAAACAAATTATCCGGATCAACGCTATCGAATATTTTTTCCTGGGCTCATTGGCTACGCTGACGGGCATTGGCTTATCTATCATTGGTAGCTGGGCGCTGGCCAAATGGTCGCTGGAAATTCCTTACGAACCAAATTTATTACCCGTAATATATGTCTTCCTCGGCATCACCGGCCTGACCATGCTGATCGGATTATTAAATACACGGGAAGTGGTGAATAAGCCGCCGTTGGAAGTGTTGCGGAAGGAGGTGTAGTTTCCCATCCGTTGAGACAGCCACTTACAAAACATTTGAGGTCCATACATTCTAAAAATACGGAGAAACCATTTTCCTGAAACTTCCAATTGTGAACTCCCAGCCTTCATGATTGGCTCTTAATAACATTCGCCGTGAAAAAAACTATATTTAAAATACTTGTTTTATTATTTTTATTGACAGCAATACTATTTGCCATTGCCTACCAACCCGACATCCCCGTTGAAGAATTAAAAGCAAAATATGCTAACGCCGAATCTAAATTCCTCCCCCTCGGTGGCATGGACGTGCACTACCGCATCGAAGGCCAGGGACATCCGTTGGTATTGATCCACGGCACGGGCGCATCGCTCCACACCTGGGATGAATGGACGGAATTATTAAAAGATTCTTTGCAAATAATTAGAATGGACATCCCCGCTTTTGGCCTGACCGGGCCGAATAAAACCGGCGATTACAGCATCGAAAATTACACGGCATTTTTACATAATTTTTTAGAAGAAATAAATATTGACACATTTTATCTGGCAGGCAATTCTTTGGGTGGGCGCATTGCCTGGAATTATGCGCATGCTTATCCCGGACAGGTAAAAAAATTAATTTTAATTGATGCTGCCGGCGTACCGAATAACCGGGCCACCGCAGCCGTCTTCAAGCTCGCCAGAAACCCTGTTACGGCTTTTTTATTAAAAAATATTTTACCAAAATCATTTATTGAAAAAAATATGCGGGAGGTTTATTTTGATGATGCAAAAATAACCGAAGCATTAATTGACCGCTATCACAGCATGGCACTCCGCACAGGTAACCGGCAGGCATTTATCGACCGGGCTAATAATAATTATGCTGATCAAAGTTCTAAATTACCTGAAATTAATACCCCTACTTTAATAATTTGGGGACAACACGATGAATGGATAAACGTGGAAGACGCTTATTATTTTGACAAAAATATCCCGAATTCTTTTTTGAAAATATATGACAATGCGGGGCATGTGCCGATGGAGGAAATTGCGGAAGAGACGGCACGGGATGTAAAAATATTTTTATCGGAAAAATAGTGCCTGCAAGATTTTTTATCAACCTGCATGGGGAAATTTAACCTTTCCGAAAAAAGATCGGCGGGGAAAAAGAAAATATTTTTAATACAGCAGACCTTATTCGAAAAGACAAATTCCACAAATCATCAATTTGATAATCAGCAATTTATGCGCTGAGAATTCAATTTAAAATAAAGTCAAGTGTGTAAAAATTTCTTTACATTTTCATTCACGCAAGTGGGCCGAAATATTCACTTCGCTTTGAGGCATCAGACTGCTCGGCCCATAAAATCCCTTGAGGAGCACTTCCGCATTTTATAAATATACTCCCGTTACACTGTATTTATTCTGAAATATTTTTTAACAGCACCGTCTATCGTTGGCCGTCAACCGTCAACCGTCAACCGAATAAAGTCTATTGTATTAATCATTTAAAACACTTCAATTCCCCTTCCCCGTCACCTTTTCCTTGATCTCCCTGATTTTCTGCCGCCGCTGCCGTTTCTTTTCCAGTTTCTCATTTTGCTTGCGCACCCGTTCCGCCTCTTCGTTCCTTTTTCGGTCATTGTCGCCACCCGTCCGGAACGCGTCCTGGATGATGCGAATGAGATCGCTCTGTTTGAATTCAGCTTCCTGCATCGCCAGGCGAATGGAATCGGCCCGCAGCGAATCAGCAGAGATAAAACCGGGGCAAGCCAAAGCCGCCACCGCAGCGGTATCCAGCGGAGCGAAAACCTTTTTACGGTAATCTCTGAAAGCCTTATCGTTGTAGACCTTGGAAAGAAAATGGCCACAGATCGGCAACGCCGTAGCTGCCCCCTGACCATAATGAGTAGAATACCAATGCACCGCCGGTTGTTCGGCTCCAACCCAGGCCCCGGCAATGATTGTCGGTCCGTAACCGATAAACCATCCGTCGGTATTGTTGTTGGTCGTGCCCGTTTTTCCGGCAGCCGGATAGTAAAAATTATTCATGCTGCGGATGCGCTGCGCCGTTCCACTATCGACCACCGACCGCATGATATGGTTCATAATATCGGCATTGCTTTGTCCAAACACTCTTTTGAATTGTTGCCGGTTCGGTTCCGGTTTTTCAAACAGCACCTGACCATCGGCCGTCTCGACCCGGGTCAGGTA